>JBBSNE010000178.1:0-6014 GCA_038232815.1 Euzebyales bacterium
GGTTTCTTGAACGCGGATGTCGGGGCGAAGCCCGTTCAGGCCGACCTCGGAGGTCGCGATGACGTTCTGCTCAAGGCTGGCAACCGCGGCACGGACCGGTTCCTCGACCTGCTCGACCACGGTCGCGTTGCGGACGACGCCTGCGGGGATGGACTCATCGGCCACCCGCAGCATCCGTGAGGTCTTGGAATCGAAGGGAGTGTCAGCAAGCAGGTCGCCGTCCTCGCCGAAGAACAAGGTCAGTCGACCAAGGTACTTGTAGTCCCCGGCGGTCGTCACCGTCGGCACCTCGTCGCCGTCGGCGTCGGTGATCGGGATCGGGTAGGTGTCAAAGACCGAGAACAGGTCGCCGGGCACCAAGGGGTCACCGGCCTCGGCCAAGACCTCGTCCCCGCCACCGGCGACAACGGCGTCAAGGCCTGACAACTGGCCGACAAGGTCGAAGTCCTCATCGAGACCCTGCAGGTGGCTGATCAAGATGATGTGATCGGTTCCCTCCGCCAACAAGGCGTCGATCTGGTCCTGCACGATCTCGACGATCTGTTGTTGCACGACGATGTCACCGGGTGAGGAGATGGACCGGAGGTCAGGTGTGGTCAGCCCGATCAATCCGACGGGGGTTCCCCCGGCATCGACCGTGACTCGCGGCACGATCAGGCCGGCCTCAGCCAGTTCCTGCAGCGCCGGTTCGGCGGATACGTCCAGGTTGGCGGACAAAAACGGGACCGCCGGGTCAAAGGATGCGACGAACCGGGCGAAGAAGTCCGGGCCGAAGTCAAGGTCGTGGTTGCCGATGACCAGCGCGTCGTAGTCGACCAACGACAAGCCGACGGCATCCAGGACCGGACCAGTGCCGTCAACGGGGTCTGATGCCGTCAACTCCGGTCCTGCCAAAAAGTTGTCGCCGGACGTCACCGTGATCGGGGCGCACCCGGATGCCTCCGCAGCCTCCTGTTCGGCATTGGCCAGGGTGACCAGCCGGGCCAGGGACCCGAACAGTTCGTCTTCGCCGGTTCCCAACAGTTGCGATTCCCCGTCGTTGTGATGCAGCAAGGTGACGCAGGTCGCGGCTTCGGGCGTAAGCGGGATGGTGGCTGCCGCAATGGCATCGGCAACCACCGGGCTGATGGCCGTTTCGTTGCCCACCAGGATGTAGGAGTCCAACAGGTCCAGTGCAGACCCGACCAACTGTACGGTTCCGGGGGAACCGGCCGGGTCGGTGGAGTCCACCATGATGGTCGGATACCCCAGCGCGCCGGCAATCGCGCCGGCCGCCAGACCCTCCACGAAGCTGCCGCCGGGGATGACGTAGCGGACGGCCGGGTCCATCAGGGCTTCGGAGATGCTGTAGGCGTACGTCGCAGATGACGTGCTGAACCGGTCCCCACCATCCAGACGGGGCAAGGGTTCTTTCTCCTCATCGTCCTCTTCGGGTTCCGGCGCCAAGGACAGGGCGACCTCGTCGCTGACCGCCGCTGATCCACCGATGACGAAGGCTTGTGTTCCCTCAGCCGCCCAGACGTCGTATTGCGCCTGGATCTCCGGGGGCACGAACTCAGCGTTGACCGGCAGGATCGGTTGTCCCGTCGCCGCTGCAGCCGCGGCAATGTTGATCGCGTCGGGCCAACCCCGGCCGGGGTCAGCGCTTTCTCCCTCGACAACGAACACCGTCGACGGGGTCTCGCCGTCAAGGACTTCTTGCGCGACCGCAACCGCGGTGGCAAACCGGTTGCTACCCGCCACCCGTCTGGTGGTGATTCCGGCATCGTTCAACGCATTCTCGACGTCCTGGCTGACCGCCACGACACCACCCAGGATGACGACGTCGGTGGTTCCCGCGTTTTGGAGGTAGGACAAGGTCGCCGGCGGCAGCGCGTCTGGCTGGGTGAAGACCATCGGCGCGGTCAGGTCCGCAGCCAATACCGACCCGGTCAGGCCGTCGGCGTAGTCATCGGCCCGGGCCAAGACCGCCGTGGGGGCCGTCGCATAGGTCTGCGCGGCCAACAGCGCCGCGGTCTCGATGGAGTCGGCCCCGCCGATGCGTGTGGCGTCCTCTTGAGCGAAGTCGGCCAGTGGGGCGTTTGTCTGGGCGAATGTGGCGGCGTCAGCACGGTTCGCGAGCGGGGCGGCGGCCAGCACGCTCATGATCAAAGACAGCAAGGCCATGATCACTACCGGGCGTATTCGTACAGTCATGCGGAGTGCCTCGTTTAGATGTGGGGGACAGTTTGAACGTCGTCAACGTAGGGACACTTGCTACTTTTGGGTAGTCCTCAAGGTGAACAGAAGGTAAACGACAAGGAGTTCTTCCTTCCTTTTCTGGCCGGCTGCCACACTCGGTCACACCATGCATCCCCTCCGACGTCTATGGACCCATGCGACCGCGCATCGCGGGTACATCATCTATGCCGCGACGATGAGCGTGGCGAACAAGCTGATGGACATCGCACCACCGCTTTTGATCGGAGTCGCCGTGGATGTCGTGGTGCGCCGCGATGACTCCTTCATGGCATCGTTCGGGCTTCAGACACCCCGCAGTCAGGTGTTTGCCCTGGCTGCGCTGACCGCCCTGGTGTGGGTGTTGGAGAGTGTCTTTGAGTACCTGTTCGCCGTCAGTTGGCGCAAGCTTGCCCAGCGGATCCAACACGATCTGCGCGTCGAGGCGTTCAGCCACGTCATGGATCAGGACCAGGCCATGTTCGCTGACGCCTCGACCGGGGGGTTGATGTCGGTTCTGAACGACGACATCAACCAGCTGGAGCGGTTCTTGGACGCCGGGGCGAACAAGATCCTGCAGGTCGCGGTGACCGTCGTAGCGATTGGCGGCGGCATGTTTCTGGTGGCCCCGACGATCGCGGCGTACGCCGTGTTGCCCATCCCCGTGATCCTGTATGGCAGCTTCACGTTCCAACGGGTGTTGGAACCGCTGTACGCCGAAGTCCGTCGTCGGGTGGGCGATCTGAATGCCACCCTGGCGGGCGCCTTGGGCGGGGTGGCCACCATCAAAGCCTTCACGGCCGAGACCAGAGAAGTCAGCAGGATCAGACAGCAGTCACAGGCCTATGTCGATGCCAACGATGCGGCGATCCGCCCATCGGCAGCGTTCATCCCGCTGATCCGAATGGCGATCCTGTTCAGCTTCACCGCCATCTTGATCTTGGGTGCCTTCCAGACGTTGGACGGCCTGCTGGAGGTTGGGGTCTATTCGACGCTGGTGTTCATCACTCAACGGTTGTTGTGGCCGCTGACCGATCTGGGGGAGGTTTTCGACCAGTACCAACGGGCGATGGCGTCGACCCGCCGGGTCCTGGATCTGTTGGAACAGCAGTCCGACATCACCGACGGTCCACATGCGTTGGTCGAACCCGTGGCGGGTGAGGTTCGCTTCACTGACGTCAACTTCGCCTATCCGGGTGCGGCGACGGTGCTTGAACGGTTGGACCTGCACGTCCCCGCGGGTGAACTGCACGCGGTCGTTGGTGCCACCGGGGCGGGCAAGTCCACGGTCATCCGATTGCTGTTGCGGCTGTACGACGTGACCGGAGGGTCGATCCGGTTGGACGGCACCGACATCCGCAACGTGCCTGTGGCCGACCTGCGTTCGCATTTCGGACTGGTCAGTCAAGACGTGTTCTTGTTCCACGGCACGGTCGGTGAAAACATCTTGTACGGCGACCCCTCCGCAGATGACCAGGCTGTCCGTCGCGCGGCACGGTTGGCGGAGGCAGCGGACTTCATCCAGGCGTTGCCGCAGGGCTATGACACGATTGTCGGGGAACGGGGTCAAAAGCTGTCCGGCGGGCAACGGCAACGACTGGCCATCGCCCGGGCCATCCTGAGGGACCCGACCGTCCTGTTGCTTGACGAGGCGACCTCAGCAGTCGACAACGAGACCGAGGCGGCCATCAAACGGTCGCTGACCCACGTCGCTCTTGGTCGCACCACGATCGTCATCGCCCACCGCCTGTCGACCATCGTCGGGGCTGATCGCATCCACGTGATGGACGCGGGAAAGGTTGTGGAGTCCGGTCGTCACGAGGACCTGGTCGCCGCAGGCGGTCGTTACGCCGCCCTGTGGTCGGTCCAGACCGGCGAGGGCGTCCCCGCGGTGTAGGGGCGCCTGGAGGGCCCGCGCACTACCTCGCACGGTACGCACTACCTCGCACACATTGACCCGTTTCGTTTCATGCGGTCAGCACACGGGTCAATCTGTGTATCGGAGTCAGCCTAACCTGCATGTCTTACACCATGTAATCGTCGTGTTCAGGAACGGGTTGGTCAACTCGTGCAGAGGGCGTGTAACTACAGAGCGCAGAGACCTCACCCTTGCGCGTCCGCGGGTCCTGTCGACGTCGACGTCAGCCGGGATGTCGTCGTTCTGGTTGCCGGTATTTCCCTTCGGCCGACCAAGCTTGATCGCCCCCTCATGCAGGTCGGGTTGACCGTCGGCTTCCATGGGGACCAGATAGACCCGTAGGTCGGGGCCGTTGGTCACCTCGAAATTCTGCAGGCGAGGGACTGCTTGTGGTTTAGCGGTCGGAATGTCCTCGACCTCCTCGACATCAGGTTGCCCAGCGGCGGCGACCAGGGTGGCAAGTTCGTATTCTTCTTTCTTTTCGGGTCGATGAGTCGGGCCAACCCGCGAGGCACTCCAACCCTTTCAAACCGCCGCTAGCATCAGGCAGACGTAAGGAGCTCGTATAGATGAACACCCTCAAACAACTTGTCGCCACGTTCAAGGTCGTCCGCGCCGGCGACCCCTCGCTGCTGCCCACCATGGCTGCGGGGGTGGGCATCACGCTGCTGGTGTTTGCCTTGCTGGCCATATTCTTGGGACCCGCATGGCTGTTCATCCTTCTTGGGATCAGCACATCCCTACTGGTTGCTGCCATCGTCCTTGGACGCAAAGCACAGTCATATCAACTGTCGGCAATCGAAGGGCAACCGGGGGCGGCGGCCGCGGTCCTGCAGAACATGCGTGGCGCGTGGGAGGTGACCCCGGCCGTCGCCTTCAATCGCCGACAGGACATGATCCATCTTGCCGTCGGGACCCCTGGGGTCGTGCTGGTGGCCGAGGGATCTTCCCCTGCCCGACTGAAGCAGTTGATGGCCAAAGAGCGCCGTCGTTTCGACCGGGCGACCAGTGACACCGCGGTTTCTGAGGTCTTCGTGGGTGCCGGCGAGGATCAGGTCGAACTGCAGAAATTGGCCATGCACATGGCCCGACTACCGCGTGACATCAAGGCCAAAGAGGTCGGACCCCTTCACCGAAAGCTGGAGGCACTGAAGGTGTCGGCGCCGCCCACCCCAAAGGGTCCACAGATGCGCCGGGCGCCGAAGAAATACCGCTGAGCCTTCTCTGTCAGGCCGGCTAGGACTGGCATCCTTGCGCGTCCGTGCCTGCCCTTTTCCTTCGTCCGTGGCAACAGCTTGCCTTGACCACGTTGTCCGATCACGACGCGCCCGACTTCTTGGCCGTGGCGACCCCAGGGGCGGGGAAGACGACGTTCGCTCTCGCGGCTGTCGCAAGTGATCTGCTGCAACAACCCGCTCCTGCCGTGGTCGTGGCGCCAACGGCCCACCTGAAGATCCAGTGGGCGGCTGCGGCTGCCGAGCTGGGGCTGCAGCTGGATCCGAACTGGGTGCCAGGCACAGCATTTGGGTCTGACATGCATGGCGTGGTCACCACCTACCAGCAGGTGGCCAGCGCGGCGGCGGATCTGGCCCTCCGCATCCGTGGGGGTGTGGTGGTGTTGGACGAGGTCCATCACGCGGGTGATGACCGGGCCTGGGGGGATGCAGTGGCCGTCGCATTCGCCGGCGCCCGACGGCGGATCATGCTGTCCGGCACCCCCTTTCGGTCTGACACCCAGGCGATTCCGTTCGTCCGCTACGAAGACGATCAGGCTGTGCCCGACCTGGAGTACGGCTACGCCGACGCGTTGGCCGACGGCATCGTCAGACCCGTCTATTTTCCGCGTGTGCAAGGCGACATGGAGTGGGTGGCCCCAGAC
>JBBSNE010000179.1:0-6012 GCA_038232815.1 Euzebyales bacterium
GAGGCATGGGCCGCCGACGGCGTCAGGATTGGCTACCTGCCCCAAGAACCACAGCTGGACCCCTCCAAGGACGTGTTGGGCAACGTCAAGGACGGGGTCGGCCAAATTGTTGCCCTGCTGGATGAGTTCAACGAGTTGTCCGCCAAGATGGGGGAGGAACTCACCGACGAGGAGATGCAGAAGGTCTACGACCGCTTCGCCGTCATCCAGGACAAGATCGAGGCCGTCGACGGGTGGGACCTGGACCGCACCATCGAGATCGCGATGGACGCCCTGCGGGTGGCGCCGAGCGACGCCGACGTCAGCACCCTGAGCGGTGGGGAACGCCGCCGGGTCGCGCTGTGCCGCCTGTTGCTGAGCAAACCCGACATGCTGCTGCTGGACGAGCCGACCAACCACCTGGACGCCGAAAGCGTCGCCTGGCTGGAACGATTCCTGCAGGACTACCCCGGCACGGTGGTGTCGATCACACACGACCGCTACTTCCTGGACAACGTCGCCGGCTGGATCCTGGAACTCGATCGCGGCAAGGGCATGCCGTTCGAGGGCAACTACACCGGCTGGCTGCAACAAAAGCAGGAACGGCTGCGGCAAGAGGAGAAGACCGAATCCAAACGGCAACGGACACTGGCCCGCGAACTGGAATGGGTACACGCCAGCCCCAAGGCCCGGCAGGCCAAATCCAAGGCCCGGGTCGCCGCGTATGAGGACCTGCTGGCCAAGGCCGGCACCGCCCGCGACACCGGCATCGAACTTTCCATCCCCCACACCGGCCGGCTGGGGGACGTCGTGGTCGAGGCCGACGACGTCTACAAGGGCTTTGAGGAACGCCTGCTGATCGAGGACCTGACCTTCAGCCTGCCCCCCGGCGGGATCGTCGGTGTCATCGGCGCCAACGGGGCGGGCAAGACCACCTTGTTCAAAATGATCATGGGGGAGGACAAGCCGGACGACGGCCAGTTGCGGGTCGGGGAGACCGTCGATTTGGCATACGTCAACCAGAGCCGGGACGCCCTGGACCCGAACAAGACGGTGTTCCAAGAGATCACCGACAACAACGATCTGCTGATGATCGGCGGGCGAGAGGTCAACGGTCGGGCCTACTGCGGCCAGTTCAACTTCAAAGGCCCCGATCAGCAGAAGAAGGTCGGGCAATGCTCCGGAGGGGAGCGCAACCGCATCCACCTGGCCAAGCTGTTGCGTCGTGGCGGCAACCTGTTGCTGTTGGACGAGCCGACCAATGATTTGGACGTCGACACCCTCCGGGCGTTGGAGGAGGGGTTGCTCGGCTTCGCCGGCTGTGCGGTGGTCATCAGCCACGACCGCTGGTTCCTCGACCGGGTCGCCACCCACATCCTGGCGTTCGAGGGCAACTCCCAGGTCGTATGGTATCCAGGTACCTACTCGGAGTACGCCAAGGACTACAAACGGCGTATCGGGGCGGACGCCGACCGCCCTCACCGGATCAAGTACAAGCCCCTCACCCGCGCTTGATCTGCCCACCCCCAGAAGGCTTGTCGGGTTTGGGTCGCTGGGGCGGACAAAGGCGACAACCCTCGAGGGGGTGGGGCTGGCCACCGGGATGGCTTGTCGGGTTTGGGTCGCTGGGGCGGACAAAGGCGACAACCCTCGAGGGGGTGGGGCTGGCCACCGGGGCGGCGTGTCGGGTTTGGGTCGCTGGGGCGGACAAAGGCGACAAACCGCGAGGGGATGAATCCGCCGCTAAACGAAGCCCATTGTCGCCGCGGCCTCCCGGGCGGCGTTGCCGTCGCCCCGCCCCACGGCCTCATCGATCGCCGCCAACGCCCCGGGGGTGTCCAGGTCATCGTCCAGACACGCGGCAACCGCGTCCACCAGTTCTGCCACCGCGGCAAGCGAGCCCTGGGGCGCCGACGCAAGCGCCTTGATGGCCCGGGCCGAATCCTCCATCTCCTCAGACGTGAACGTCCACTCCGACCGGTAGTGGTGCCGCAACAGGACATGCCGGACCGCCCACGGCTCGTACTGCCCCAACAGGTCGCCCAGGAACACCAGGTTGCCGAGGCTCTTTGACATCTTGGTTCCGTCAAGGACCACCATCCCGACGTGCATCCACACCCGGGCGAACGGGCCCTGCCCGGTGACGCCCTCGCTTTGCAGGATCTCTGCCTCGTGGTGTGGAAAGATCAGGTCGGTGCCGCCGCCGTGGATGTCGATGACGTTGCCCAAGTGCTCTTGGGCCATGACCGAACACTCCAGGTGCCAGCCCGGCCGGCCCTCGCCCCATGGGGTGTCCCAGGCCGGTTCGTCGGGAAGGCTCGGCTGCCACAGCAGGAAATCCAGAGGGTCCTTCTTCCCCTCCGCGTCCGGGTCCCCGCCCTTCTCTTTGAACTCCTCAAGCGCCTGGTCGCGGTCCAGGCCTGAGAAGGACAAGAATCCCGGCATCGCCCCGGTGTCGGCATAGACGCGATGGTCGGGCAGAGCGTAGGCCAGTCCGCGGTCCAACAGTCCCTGCACCATCGGGATCATCGCCGGAACGGTTTGTGTGGCAAAGGGAATGACGTCGGGGTGCCGCAGACCCAGGCGGGCCAGGTTGGTGTCGAAGGCGGCTGCTTCGGTCCGGGCCAGCACCTGGAAGTTGACTCCTCGTTCTCGGGCCGTCCGCAGGATGTCGTCATCGACGTCGGTGACGTTGCGGACGTAGCGAACCTGATGGCCCAGCGCCTCAAGTCGGCGGATCAGAACATCGAAGACCGTGTAGACGAACGCGTGACCCAAGTGGGCCGAGTCATACGGCGTGATGCCGCACACGTACAGCCTGACGGTCGAACCCGCCACGAAATGGTCGACGGTGCCGCTACGGGTGTCATACAGGCGCATTGGGCCGATCCTGATCAAAAGGTACGGGCGTTGGAAAGACTACGGGTGCCCCCAGGGCTGCAACGGGAAACCAGGCGAAAAACGACAGAAGCCCGGCGAAGAGCGCAGTCAACTCTTCGCCGGGCTGGTCTGGAGACCCTTGCGGGACCTGGCCCTCTAGTGTGAATGTCGCTTCAGGTGCACGCCACTTTTCCTGCAAACTATTTTCGACTAGTTCCCTTTGCAGCCCTGCGGATCGGCGCCCAGGTCTGGCGATGGAGCTCGCACGGGCCCAGTTCACGCAACGCCGATCGGTGCTGGGGGGAGGGATAGCCTTTGTTGGACCAAAATGCGTAGGCGGGATGGGCCTGGTTGGCGTGTGTCGCCATGTAGTCGTCGCGCGCAACCTTGGCCACGATGGAGGCTGCAGCGATGGACGCGGAATAGGCGTCCCCATGGACGATCCGCTCGTTGTGGGTGCCCCAGCCGGCCAAAAAGTCCCAGTTGCCGTCCAGCAACACGACGTCGGGGGAAACCGACAGTCCTGCGACGGCTCGTCGAGCAGCCAACCGGATGGCGGCGCTCATACCCATGGCATCGATCTCGTAGTTGCTGGCCTGACCCAGGCTGGTGGCTTGAGCGAAGGTCATGACCCGCTCGGCCAGCTGTTGACGGCGGAGCGGATCCAACTGTTTTGAATCCCGCAGTTTGTACATCCGTCGGTCGGCTGGCAACACCACCGCGCAGTAGGTGACCGGGCCGGCCCACGCCCCGCGTCCCACCTCATCGACACCGGCAACCAAAAGACCTTGTTGCCAAAACGGTCGTTCGTGGGCGATGCCCGGCACGTCCGGCAGACGCATCCGGCGGCCTCGTCGGTAGGTCACATTCTTGCGGTTGTTGGCTGGCAGTCCCACGGCGGCCAACAACCTAGCGCGGCTCAACCATCGGGGGCGTCGTCCTGGGACGCGTCGGTGCTTGCGACGTCCTCGACGGCAGCGGCCACTGCGGGGACGACCTCGGGGTTGAACACGCTGGGGATGATGTAGTTGGCGTGTAGTTCGTCGTCACTGACGACCCCGGCAATGGCTTTGGCCGCGGCCACCTTCATTGCCTCGGTGATGTCGGTTGCCTTGGCGTTCAAGGCCCCCCGGAACACGCCGGGGAAGGCCAGGACGTTGTTGATCTGGTTGGGATAGTCGCTGCGTCCGGTGGCCACCACGGCAGCGTGTTCGGCGGCCTCCATCGGGTCGACCTCAGGATCGGGGTTGGCCATCGCGAACACGATGGCATCTGGTGCCATGGTGGCGATATCGGCCCCGGTCAGAATGCCCGGGCCACTGACGCCGATGAAGACGTCGCTGCCGGCCAACACCTTGGTCAGATCGCCGCTGTGATCGGCAGGGTTGGTGTTGTCGATCAGCCATTGCTTGGAGGGGTCGTCCTGCCCCCCATGGATCGCGCCCGCACGGTCACACACCACGATGTCGGTTGCGCCGGCGTCGGTCAGGATCTTTGCGATTGCCGTACCTGCGGCACCGGCGCCTGCCATGACGATCCTGACCCCGCCCAGCGGTTTCTTGACGACCCGCAGGGCATTGGTCAGTGCCGCCAAGGTCACGATCGCCGTCCCGTGCTGGTCATCGTGAAAGACGGGGATGTCCAAGGTCTCACGCAGACGGCGCTCGATCTCAAAGCAACCAGGTGCGGCAATGTCTTCAAGGTTGATGCCACCAAACCCTGGTGCCAGAGCGGTCACGACCTGCACGATCTCATTGGGATCCTGAGTGGCAAGGCACACCGGCCAGGCGTCGACATCGGCGAACTCCTTGAACAACACCGCCTTTCCCTCCATGACCGGCATGGCTGCCTCCGGGCCGATGTTGCCCAGTCCCAACACAGCAGAACCGTCACTGACCACCGCAACCGTGTTGCGTTTGATGGTCAACCTGCGGGCGTCCTCGGGCTTTTCGGCGATGGCCAAGCAGATCCTGGCCACGCCCGGCGTATACGCACGAGACAGGTCATCACGCGTCTTCAGTCGCACCCGGGACTTGATCTCAAGCTTGCCGCCCAGATGCATCAAGAAGGTGCGGTCACTGACCTTCAGGACCTCGGCAGCATCGACCCCATCGACGGCATCACGAATGACCTCTGCATGCGCATCGTCAGCGGCGTTGGCCGTCAAATCCACCGTCATGCCCTCGGAGCCCGAATCGACGATGTCGACGCCGGTGACCGCGCCACCCGCCTCACCGATGGCCGTCGTGGCCCGCCCCAACGCCGTCGGGTCGTTGTGCAATCTGACCCGCAGGATGATCGCGTATGACGCTCGGGTTGCCACCATCTGTGCGCTCCCTGGCTGTGGCTACAGGTACAGGCCGGTGTTGCCGGCCTCTCGTTCGGCTGAAGCGATCGCGTGGACGTCGCGTTCTCTGACGATCAAATATTGGGCACCGTGCACGTCCACTTCGATCGCGCTGTCGGGCAGGAACAGCACCTTATCGCCGATGGCGATGGAGCGGACCAGTGGTCCGACCTCCCTGACCGCCGCCCATACACCGTGCCGGTCTTTCGATGCAGCCGTCGCTGGGATCAGAATGCCGCCGCGGGATCGCTTGTCGCCCTCGGCCCCGACATCGCACAGGATCCTGTCGGCGGTGACGCGGACGGCCATCCCCGAGGTGTCGTTGTCCATGGTGGCGCCCTGGCCGGCAGGGTTGGCGGCGTTGTCGATCATGCGGATGGAAGGCTAGCGGCTGCGTGCCATCCCGAGGGCATGGACGTCGCGGTGGCGGTAGCGTGGGTCATAGCCTGATCCACCCCCTAGCAGCAGCAGAGGTGATCACCATGCGAAGGACCGTCCGTCTTCACGCCACCGTTGGCCCCGAGGCCCGATTGGCAGCGGCGATTCGAGATCTGCCTGACAGCGCCAAGGTGGCCCTGGGGCAGATCGCCGACCGTGACGACCTTCCGCTGGTCGCAGGTTCGTGGGAGGGGGATGCCGGCGGTTGCCTTGTGGCCAATGTGGTACGGGCATTGGACGGCGGCAACGACCAGGATTCCCGGACCTTTGACCTGCGGGTTCTTGGGCTGCTGCCCGAGTTGTCGTCGCGGGATCTGAACCATCTCATCGTCGCATGGGACGAGGCCGCGGCCCAAGAGGGGCGCAAC
>JBBSNE010000180.1:0-5942 GCA_038232815.1 Euzebyales bacterium
CAGAACTCAGCAACATGCTGCCGAGCACGCTGATCTCGGCCGGCAGTGAATAGGGAGGGGTGCGGTCGAATCCTTGATTTCCGGTGTCCTTGGCCGGCGCGCTGGCGGCGTAGTCGGGCGGGGAGGACATCGTTTGGGCGTTTCCTACACATGTCGGGCCAGCAGGGCGGCGGGGATGGCGGGCAGTCGCTGCACTGTGCCAGAAGGGTGTGACGTTGGCAGGTGGTCAGGTCACATCAAGACATCTCATCCGGGCCGTCTCGGCCACCCACAGACCTGGACCGTTTATCAACATCCACACGGTCGCCGTCAACAGGGCCAGACGAGTGCTCCACAGGTTGTCCACAACCTGTCACCGGCGGGGTGACGGATCGTCTTTCTGGTCAAAAAAGGAATTGACCCCCGGCGCGGACGGCGGGGGTCAAGACGGCGTGGGGAAGGTCAGACGTCGACGGGCTGGTTCTCGTCGGCGGCGTCTGTTTCACCATCGGCGGTCCGTTGATCGGCCCCCTGATCGGTGTCGATCTGCGGGTCGGCCTCGTCAGCCTGCGCCAGTGCCTCCTCAAGGTCTTCGCTGCCCGACTGGATGATCTGGTCGGCGACCACGTCCACGACCACCATCACCGTGACGTCGCGGTGCAGTTTGATCCCCACGTCGTGTTGACCGACGGACTTGATGGGTCGGTCAAGATCCACGCGCTTGGCATCGACCTCGACACCGGTGGTCTGCTGCATCGCATCGGCGACATCGCGCTTGCCCACCGATCCATACAACGTGCCGTCTTCCCCTGCGGTTGCCTGGACCGTCAGCACCTTTCCGGTCAGCCCCTTGGCCTGCTCCTCGGCCGCCGCGATTTCGACTGCTTCGCGCTTCACCCGCGAACGCCGTAGAGCGGCGGCGTCGGCTGCAGCCCCCTTGGTGGCGCGCAGTGCCAGGTTCTGAGGGATCAAGAAATTGTTGGCGTAGCCGTTGGCCACGTCCACGACGTCGCCCGCGTCGCCAAGGTTGTCGACGTAGGACTTCAGGATGACCTTCATGGGATTGTCTCCTTCTCTACCGACTGGTGTATGGCATCAAGGCCATCTCACGAGCGTTCTTGACCGCCTGGGCCAGTAGCCGTTGCTGCTGTGGGTTGACGCCGGTGACGCGAGATGATCGGATCTTGCCGCGCTCAGAGACGAATCGTTGCAACAACTCGACGTCTTTGTAGTCGATGTAGCCGATGTCGTTTTTCTTGAAGAAGTCTTCTTTGCGCTTGACGGGGCGCTGTTGCCGCTGGGGCTGTTGACGTGCCATGGAGGTGTGGTCCTTGTGGAGGGGTGTTGCGGGGGAGGGTTCTAGAAGGGGACGTCGTCGGCGGTGGGTGGTTCGGTGGGTGTGGGGACGTTGCCGCTGGACGGCTGACTCTTGCTGCCGCCCCGGCCGGCTTTTTCGATGCTGACCCTGGCCCACCGCAGGCTGGGGCAGATCTCGTCGGCTTCGATCTCGGTCACCCATTTGGTGACCCCGTCTTTGTCGTCATAGGAACGGCTGGTCAGCCGCCCTTGGATCATGACCCGGTCGCCTTTGTGCAGCGACTCTGCGACGTTCTCGGCGTAGTCGCGCCAGACGTTGACGGTGAAATATCCGTCGAGCTTGTCCTCCCACTCGTTGGTCTGGGAGTTGCGGATCCGACGGTTGACCGCGACCCGGCAATTGGCCACGGCGACCCCTGATTGGGTGTACCGCAGTTCGGGTTCGGCGGTCAGGTTGCCGATGACCGTGATGGTGTTGTCGCTGGCCACGTCGCTTCTCCTCGGTCAGACCTTCTTGGTCCGGATTGGCGGCCGGACGAACTTGTGGCGCACGACCTCGTCGGTGATTCCAAGCTGGCGATCCAACTCGTTCAGGCCGTCCGCTTCGATCTCCAGATCGATGACGGTGTAGAAGCCATCGGTCATGTGATCGATCTCATAGGCGAACTGCCGTTTGCCCCAGTGATCGACGTTGATCACCTTGCCGCCCTGGTCACCGATCAGCCCGGTGAAGCGGCGGATGTTGGTGTCAACGGTGACATCATCAAGGTCACCGCGAGAGATCATCATCAGTTCATACGTGCGCATTGACCATCCTTCGGTCTGGGCGACCCTCACGATCGTGCGGTTGCACCCGTGGAGGGCAGGACGGATCGACAAGGGTAGCGAGCCTATGCTGCGGCTGCGACATCCTCTGCCGGTTGCTCATCGGCGGTGTCATCCTCCGGTGTGGCAGCCCCGGTGATGAGGTCTGGTTCCGCAGTCAACGGTCTGGTCTGTTGCCGGGCCCACGGTCCCCAGCGCAACGAGGCCCCTATTTCCTCCGCGTCGATCTCAACCACATGCCGTGTTTCGGTGCCGTCATCGGTTTTGGCTTCGAACTGTCGGCGGATCAGCCGGCCACTGACCACCACTCGGTCGCCTTTCTTCAGCGACGAGTGGGCGTGGCGGGCCATGTCCCGCCAGCAGGTGACGGAGAAGAATCCGTCCTGACGGTCCTCCCATTGGCTGGTCTCGCTCACGTAGATCCGGCGGCTGACCGCGATACGCAGACGGGCGAAGTGGACTTCGGAAGACGTCAGACGCATTTCTGGATCCGCGGTCAGGTTGCCGGCGACGGTGATGAAGTTGGGTGCGGACATGATCGGGCCTTTCACTGGTGGATGGTGTGTCCAGCGATGTAACGCGATCGGCCCTGCACCGCGAGAAGAGTTTCGACCAGCCTGTGGATTAACGGGATTGTTTAGCAGGTGCCGTCAGCCCGGCCAACCAGGCGGTGAACAACGTGGTTCCCGAGGCGCGGTGCGCATCGTCATGGCTGCGTGCGGCAGCTGACAACGCCTCTGGGGTCCACCCGTTGGCCGTCAGGTACGCAGCCACCCCGGGGGCCTTGACGTAGCCGGCGACCACCGTCGCGTCGACCTCCGGGTGGTATTGCAGGGCCAACGCCAAACCCAGCGAGAAGGCATGGACCGGTGTCTGACTGCTGTGGGCCAGGACCGTCGCCCCCGGCGGCGGGGTGATGTAGTCGCCGTGCGCGTTGAAAAACGGGGTGTGGTCGGCCACGGCCGAAACCACGGGGTGACAATGCCCGGCCGGGGTGCGGTGGATGGGCACATAGCCGATCTCGGGACGGCCGTGGGTGACGCTGCCGCCGGTCGCCTCCGCCAACAGTTGTGCGCCCAGACACAACCCGAGCACGGGCACGTCGTGTCGCACGGCATCGCCCAACAGCCTGCGCACGTCATGCAGGTGCGGCCAATCTGCATCGTCGTCGGTGTTCATATCGCCGCCCAGTGCGACCACCGCGTCATACTTCCACGGGTCATCCGGTACGGCCCTGTCGGTCCAGGCTTGCCACACATCGGGAGTGATCCCCGCCTGGTCCATGACCTGACCCAGCAGACCGGCGTCCTCGTGGGGTAGATGCTGGATCACCAACACGGACAATCCCGACACGTCATTCACCGCATGCCGGCAATCGCCGCAATGGCATCAGCGACCGAATGGGTCACGGTGACCATCCGTGTCGATTTCTCGGGCATGACATCGGCGGTGACCATGTGACGCAGCAACTCGGCGAAGGGGTTCCAGAACCCATCGGGATCGACCATGACCAAGGGGCGGGAGTGCATCCCCAGGTGGAGGGTGGCCAACACGTCGGTCAACTCGTCCAGGGTGCCGATCCCCCCGGGCAGGACGACGAACGCATCGCTGCGCGAATCCATCTGCTGTTTGCGTTGCGCCAGGCTGTCGACCAGCACCAGGTCGGTGACCTCGTCGAAGGCACGTTCTGAGGAGTTCAGTGCATGGGGGATGATGCCGGTCACCTGACCCCCCGTTCCCAGTGCGCCCCGGGCGATCTCTCCCATCAACCCCGCCTGGCCGCCGCCGTAGACCAATTCCCAACCCTGGCCGGCGATGGCGGCGCCCAGGTCTCGGGCCAACACCCGGTAGGCCGGCGCGACACGCTCGGAGGACGCAGCGAAGACGCAGACGGCGAACAGGTCAGAGGCCATTGATCAGCCAGGCTAGGACTGATCCTGCCGGCGCGCGTCCAACAGACCCGGACCGGCGTTGGCCACAAGGGCCTGCGCGGTGACCAGCAGTTGCGGATCCGGCCGGACCTCACCGGTGGCCAGCCACCACAAACGGGCGACGACATCGGCGTTGGGTGACAACTGGCGCAGCCACGCCAACGCTTGGACGGCCTGGTCCCGATGGCCGTCACACCAACCCTCCACCCCCGCCTGTTCGGCGCAGCGACGTCCCAGGGCCCAATCGGGCCCTGCGGCCGATCCCAAGCTCGACGGCGGCGGACCGCAGGGCTGCACCATCCGCGCCTCTTGACCACACACGTCACATTCCCCAGCGGTGACCGCTTGTGGACCGATGTCGACATTGGCCAGCCAGTCATACCTCCCCTGCAGTTGGCGGCGCAGGTCCGCCCGCCCACCGGGGGACGCAATCCAATCAGCCATCGGTGTCCCACCACAGCGTCACCATGTCCACGTCGGGTCGTCGGACCCGTCCGTCGTCAGTGAGGCTGACGGTGTCGCGCGCCGCCGCTGCCATACGGACATCCGCCGGATGATCTGGACCGATGCACAGCATTCTGCGCTGATGGTCCACCAGGTCGTCGAAGGTGTCATAGACCGACCCCGGCTTGGTCCAGGCCGTGGCCTGCGCAGGGCGACCCACGGCCTCGGCGACCACGTCGGACAGCAGTACCGACGTCGGCCCGTCGGGGCGGCCGATGTCATGGACCAAGCGGTACAACGGGCCGATGTCGACCCAGGGATGTCGACTGGTGACCTCCAGCACCACCCGGCGGCCGGCCACGCGATCCAAGGCATGCAAAAAGGCCAGCGGCTGTTGGACGTCATACATCACGTGGGTGCACATGACGACCGGCGCATGGTCAACGGTGTCGGCCACGTCGGGCCAGCGACCGTCGATCACCGTGAGCCCGCGTTCTTGCGCGGTCGCGGCCAGACCCGAGCGAGGTTCGACACCGGTCACCGGATGGTCAGTGGCGAACGCGGCGCTCAGGCGACCCGCGCCACAGCCCACGTCCAGCAGCGGCTCACCTGGTTGCAACCGTTGGCTGATCCTCAGCCCGGTCGGTGTTTCCAACGGATCCACCGTGGACTGCTGGATGACGGAGGCCGGAAACTCATAGGGGTTACGCGGTGCGTGTGCCCGGATGTGATCAGGGATGCGCCACGCCTGCAATTGCGCGGTCCACTCAGCAGCAGCGGTCACGTCTTCCACTGTGCCAGGAAGCAAACGAAACGGCCCGCGTCAACCGACGCGGGCCGTTCCGGGGTCACTCTGTAGCTGTTACGGCGTGATCTCAGAAAGCCGTTCCAGTTCTAGACCCGTCGCGTCCACGATCAGGTCGGGACCACCCATCAAGGCCAACGGCAGGCCAAGCCCGGTGGTGTAGTCGATTGCGGGCTGGGTGATCCTGCTGCCGTCATCCTCCTCGACCGGGATGAAGACCCCGGTGAAGGCCGCCACCGGCACGGTGGCCGACAGCATGTGGGCATAGGCGTCATCCCGACGGACGTTGACCACCAGGGCATTGGCAGGGCGGCCCAACTCGGTGCCCGCCAAGATCTGCTCGACCGCGGCGGAGACCGCGATGACGGTGCCGTTGCGTTCTTCGCCCGCCAGCCGGATCGCTTCTGCGACCTGCGTCAGGTCCGCTGCGTCCTCCATGGTGGTTTCTGACACCCGGACGGTGCCACCGACCACGATCAGTTGTTCGACATTGCGTGCCGCCAGTGCTTCGGCGGTCGGTGCAGCCAGTGCATCGGGCGGGGTCAGCAGAATCGGGTAACCGAATTGCGCACCCAGTTGCCCGGCAGCCACGGCGTCCGGCCAGTTGTCGCGGTTGACCAACAACACGACTGGACTAGGGG
>JBBSNE010000181.1:0-5941 GCA_038232815.1 Euzebyales bacterium
GACGGGGAACGTCATTGCACGAAGAACTGGTCGCCTTCGTGGCCGCCACGGCCGCCTGGGACACCGGAGGGTTTCCGTCCGACGCCGACCGCTATCCCAGGGTGAAACGTCAATTGGAGTTGGAACGCGGGACCAGTCTTGGGATTCAGGTCGACCACAGTGCCGCGTTCCTGGCCGATCTGACCGTTGCTGGGGACGTGACACTGTCGGTGCGTGGACCGAAGTTCGTCGCTGGCGGAGTGGCTCTGGTCGCGGCATCAGGGTCCAGCGTCAGGACCGTCATCGACGACACGCTCTTTGACGGGTCGGCGACGGTCACCCTGACCGGGGTCGACCCGTCCACTCGGGTCACGGTGGTCGTGGTCAACGCCGATGCGACCCTTGCGGAACCAAAGCAGTCCGGATCGGACCTGGCCCGGTATCTATTCGATGATGTCGACTACCGTGTGGGCATCGACGTAGACCCAGGTCGCCTGACCAAACGCTAAGAACCCGAAAACGTGACCCCTGCATCACGCAGACGATGCAATGCGGTCAGGAAGCTTGAGCGGGGAACGGCGACCGCCCCCATGCGTATGAGATGTTGGGTCGGCAACTGCGCATCGATCAACGAAAATTGACGATCGGCCAGATGGTCGTCCAACGCCGCCAAGGCCACCTTTGAGGCATCGGCCACGCGATGAAACATCGACTCGCCCGTGAAGACCGCACCGACCGTGATGCCGTACAGACCGCCCACAAGACGGTCGCCTGACCACACCTCCAACGAATGGGCCTGCCCCAGCTGGTGCAGGCGCGCATAAGCCCGTTGCATCGATGGGGTGATCCAGGTGCCCTCGCCCGGTCGGTCGGTGCACGCCTGCATGACCGCAGCAAAGGCCGTGTCGGTTGAGATCCGAAATCCCGCGTTGCGAATTCGCTGGCGCAGGCTCCGAGATCGTTTGACGGTTCCGACCATGAACACCGCCCGGGGATCCGGTGACCACCAGGCAACCTGACCGTCGTCATCCGGCCAGGGAAAGATTCCCTGTCGGTAGGCATCGATGAGGGTGCTGGCCCGAAAGTCCTCGCCCACGGCCAGCGGTCCGTCTGCGGGCGCCGACCGGGGATCGGGAAAGTAGCCGGCCATCCATGCGTCACACGCCCATCGCGTGGACGCCGCCATCGCAATGGATGATCTCGGCGGTCACGGCGGGCATGAAGTCGCTCAACAGCGCGCACACCACGTTGCCCACCGGCGTGGCGTCGGCGACGTCCCAGCCCAGCGGGGCACGATCGTCCCAGGTGTCCTCAAACGACGCGAAGCCTTCGATCTGGCGGGCAGCCATCGTTTTCAGTGGGCCTGCGGCCACCAGGTTCACCCGGGTGCCCTGGGCCCCCAGTTCGCGGGCGACATACCGACAGGCACTTTCCAGGCCGGCCTTGGCGACCCCCATCCAGTCATAGGAGGGCCAGGCGACGGCAGCGTCGAAGTCCAGTCCGACATAGGACCCTCCCCCGGCCTCGGCCAGCAACGGTGCCATCGCCCGTGCCAGAGCAGCGAAGGAGTACGTGCTGATCTGAACGGCGGTGGACACGTCGGCCCATGGGGTCTGCATGAAGTCACCGCCGATGGCACTGGCCGGGGCGAACCCGATCGCGTGGACCAGACCGTCCAGGCTGCCCCAGCGTTCGGTCAGATCGCTGATCACGGTTTGGACCTGGTCATCGTCGGTGACGTCCATCTCAAGAACCGGCGGTTCCTCCGGTAGCCTGGCTGCGACTCGTCGCGTCAGGCGAAGACCCTTTCCAAAGCCGGTCAGGACCACCTCTGCGCCTTGTTCCTGCGCCACCCGAGCCGTCGCAAATGCGATTGATGCTTCGGTCAGCACGCCGGTGATCAGCAATCGTTTACCGGCCAGCAGGCCGGTTGAGTCCGTCATGTCAGCTCATCTCAGTTGGCGGTGATGGCCAGCACGGCGTTTTGGCCACCGAATCCGAAGGAGTCGCTGATGACGACCTCGACCGACCCCTCCCGGGGCGACTTGGCCACCACGTCGATGTCGATGTCGGGGTCCTGGCTTTCCATGTTGGCAGTCGGTGGGATGACGCCGTGATGGATGCTCAACACGCCGAAGGCCGCCTCGATGGCGCCGGCCCCACCCAGTGCATGGCCGGTCACGCCCTTGGTCGATGTCACCGCCGGTCCGTGCGGGAAGACGCGTGCGATCATCCGGGCTTCGCTGACATCGTTCAGCGGCGTGGACGTCCCGTGCGCATTGACGTGGTCGACCTCCTCGGGCGACAGCCCGGCATCGGCCAAAGCGGCCCTGACCGCCAACTCACCACCTGCGCCCTGGGGGTCCGGGGCGGTGACGTGATGGCCGTCGGCACTGGCGCCGTAGCCCGCCAGCGTCCCGTAACGTCGCGCGCCACGCGCATCGGCATCGCTGGCCCGCTCAAGCACAAGGACGCCGGCCGCCTCGGCCGCGACAAACCCGTCGCGGTCAACGTCGAATGGCCGGGACGCCCGGCCGGGATCGTCGGTTCGCTCTGACAGAGCGGTCATGTTGTCGAAACCGGCGATGGACAACGGGGTGACGCCAGATTCGGTACCACCCGCCAGGACGATGTCGCAACGCCGCAGGCGTAGCAGGTCCATGGCGGTGCCGATCGCGGTGGCCCCGGACGCACACGCCGTGGCGGTGCACAGGTTGGGCCCGTGCGCGTCGAAGTCTATGGCGACGTGCCCCGCGGCCATGTTCGGGATCATGCGCGGGATCAGATGGGGGGAGACACGGTTGGGCCCGCGTTCCAGCAACACGGAATGTTGCTGTTCCCAGGTGGGTGCACCGCCCATCCCGCATCCCATGACGACCCCGACCCGGGCGCCGTCCCACGTGTTGTGGTCAAGACCGGCGTCCTGGATCGCCTCGCCGGCGGCGACCAGTGCCAACTGGACGAAGCGGTCCAACTTGCGCGCCCGTCGACCCAACAACTCGGATCCGTCGAAGTCTGGCACCCGGCACGACATGGTGACGTCCAGGCCCTCCAGTGCCGGATCCGTGGTGGCGGTCCCCTCGCCGCGCAGCACCGACTGCCACGACTTCTCGACGCCGACACCGCCGGGGGTCACCAGACCCAGGCCGGTGATGGTGATGGTGTCGTGAGCGTTGCCTCCGGCCTCAGACACTGGCACCTTTTTCCTTCAGCAATGTCGCCACGCCGCCGACGGTCTTCAGCTCTGCCGCTTCGTCGTCGCTGATTCCGACGCCCAACTCGTCCTCCAACGCCATCGAGAACTCGACCAGGTCCAAAGAGTCAAGGTCCAGATCTTCAAACGTGGACTCGGGGGTCACCTCATCAGAGCTGACGCCGAACTTGTCCTCGAGCATTTCGACAATCTTGTCATACAGGGTCACGGGATCTCCTTTGGATCGAATGTTGTGTCGACGGTCTGGTCTGGCAATAGTTCTAGGGGATAATGATGTCAGGCGCCTGTCAGGTGCTTTCCGCCGCCGGCAGTTCGGGCCAGGTCAGGGTGGTCGATCCCCAGGTCAGTCCACCGCCGAAGGCGGTGATCAGCACACGATCCCCGGTTGACACAAAGCCTTGCTGATGCGCATGGGTCATGGCGATGGGCACCGACGCAGCCGACGTGTTCCCCACCTTGTCCAAATTGATGAAGTTGCGGGCGGTGTCGACCCCCAGCTCGTTGCAGACCGCGTCCAAGATGCGGACGTTGGCCTGATGACCGATGACGACATCCACGTCATCGACCGTCCAGCCCCGACTGTCCAGGACCGTCGTGCTGGATGCGGCCATCGTCGGTATGGACCGGCGATACACCGCCCGTCCCTCCATGGTCATGTAGTCCTCGCGACCCGTCTCACGATCAGGACTGGGGGGTATCTTGCCGGCCCCTCCGTCAATCCGGATCAGGTCGCTGTCCTCCCCATCGGCGCCAAGGTCGAAGCGTCCGAAGGCCCCCGGTTCGTCCGCGTCGCCGGCACGCAGCACCGCCGCCCCCGCCCCGTCGCCGAAGATGACGGCGGTGTTGCGATCGGTCGGGTACAGCACGTGGGACATGACCTCACTCCCGATCAACAGCACGCGCCGAGCCGTCCCCGCGGCGATCAGGCCCTGGGCGGTAGCCGCGCCGTAGACAAAGCCACTGCAGATGGCAGCGACATCGAACGCGGGGACCGTGCCCAACCCCAGCGCAGCCGCGACCTCTGGCGCCGTTGCCGGGCAGCGCCTGTCCGGTGTCATGGTTGCGACCACGACCGCATCGACGTCGGTGATGCCGTCGGCTGTTGCTTTCAGCGCCTGTCGGCCCGCTTCCACCGCCAGGTGCAGGGAGGTTTGCCCCTCTGCCGCCCAATGACGTTGCCGGATCCCGGTTCGTGACGAGATCCATTCGTCGGAGGTGTCCATCACCTGCGACAGATCGTCGTTGGTGACGATTCGTTCGGGCAGGTAGGCCCCGAGTCCTGCCAAGACCATGGCCGCTGACGTCATCATTTCTCCTGCTCGTATCAGGCGCCTGTGTGACGTTCATGCTACAACCGGCGGTATCAGCCTTCGACTGGCCCGCCCCCTGGGATCGAATGCAGGGCCTGGATCGGTTCCAGTGCTCGCCGTACGAAGCCCGGCACCGCGCGTTTGCCGGATCCGTCGGTGGCGATGACGACATAGACGGTCCTGGCCGTCACATATGGCTCGTCGCCCACCCTGACGACGAAGTCCAACGTGAAGGATGTCGTGCCGATCCTGGCCGCCGACACGTCGATCATGACCGCATCCCGCCAGCGGACACCCTTGCGCCACGTTGTCTCGTTGGTGATCAGCTGGACGTCATAGCCCCGTGCCATCATCGATTCATACGGCAGCCCCCGTGCCGCGAGAAAGCCCGTCAGCGCGTCGTCGAAGTAGACCAGGTACCAAGAGTTGAACACCACACCCTGCTGATCGACCTCCATGTAGCGGACGTCGACGGGATGGCTGTGGACGTCGGTCACGGGGTTTCCTCGGGGCAGAAGTCATGCGGTCGGTCGTCACCGTAGGATGCCGTGACATGGCAGATCCCACCCCCTCTGTGCTTGCCGCTGCAGACGATGGCCATCCGCAGGCCCGCGCCGATCTGGAATCCCTCAGCCGTATTCCCTCCATCGCATTTGAGGGATTTGACCCCGAACCGGTTCGCCACTGCGCCGAACAAACCGCTTTGCTGTTGCAGCGTTCGGGCCTTCGTGATGTCCGTCTTCTCACCAGCGACGGGTCCCCTCCGGCGGTCTATGGTCACATCAGTCAGGCGGGAACCGCCGCCCCGACCGTCCTGTTGTACGCCCATCATGATGTGCAACCAACGGGACCGGTCGAACAGTGGTCCTCTCCCCCGTTTGAGCCCACCGAACGGTACGGACGCCTGTACGGGCGTGGCTGCGCGGATGACAAGGCGGGCGTGGTGGCCCACGCAGCGGCCGTTGCAGCATGGGTTCAGGCATGTGGTGCGCCACCGGTCAACGTGCGGGTGATCATCGAAGGGGAGGAAGAGGTTGGCTCGCCCCATCTCGACGCCTTCCTGACCGAACACGGCGACCTGTTGCGCGCCGATGCCGTCGTGGTGGCCGACCTGGTCAACTGGCAGGTGGGGGTCCCGTCGTTGACCTATCTGCTGCGTGGGATGATCGATGTGACCGTCGAGATCAAAGTCATGGATCACGCGGTCCACAGCGGTATGTACGGCGGACCGGTACCCGACCCGCTGACGGCCATGACCAAGCTGATCGCTGATCTGACCGATGTCAACGGATGCGTTTCGGTGCCGGTATTGCGACAGGGGCTTCGTGCACCGACTGATGCCGAGCGGCAGCGGCTGGCATCGTTGGACTTCGACCACTCGCGGTTCGTCGACGAGGCCGGGATGCTGACCGATGTGCCATTCGGCGGTGATCCGGAC
>JBBSNE010000182.1:0-5909 GCA_038232815.1 Euzebyales bacterium
AGCAGGCGGTGCAAGCGGATCCAACCGGTGTGCTCGGTGCGGCGGGTGGCGAGCAGACGGGATTCCCGTTCCTTGCGAAGGTTCTGGCGGCAACCCAGAACCTCTCCATCCAGGTCCATCCCGATCCCGACCAAGCGCGCAAGGGGTTTGCTGCCGAGAACGACGCTGGGGTTCCCCTCGACGCCCCGGATCGTACCTACCGGGATCCCTTCGACAAACCCGAACTGATCTGTGCGGTCACCCCGTTCAGTGCCAAGTGTGGTCTGCGGCCGGTGGAAAGGACACTGGCGCTGTTGGACCAACTGTCGGTGCCCAGCCAGGACCCGATCACGCGACGGCTGTCAGCCGGCAGCCCCCCCGCCGACCGATTGCGATCGGTCATAAAGCACCTCTTTGAGATGGAACCAGATCAGGTGGCTGACATGGTCGAGGCGACCGTCACCGCCGCCGCGACAGCGGATCCTGACGGACCGTTCGCCCGCGAACTTGCGTGGACCGAGCGGTTGGCCACGGCTCACCCCGGTGACGTCGGCATCATCGTGGCGCTGTTGTTGAACCACGTCGAACTGCAGCCGGGTCAAGCCCTGTTCTTGGGTGCAGGCAACATGCACAGCTACCTGGAAGGTGTGGGCATCGAGGTCATGGCACCCAGCGACAACGTGGTGCGGGGCGGGTTGACCAGCAAGCACATCGACACCTCCGAGCTGCTGGCGCTGTTGGACACCACCCCCATCGCTCCGGCCGTCCAGACCCCTGCCGGCCCGATCCATGCCTACGACGTCAAGGGCGACATGTTCGGACTGACCCGCCTGGACCTGGATCAGGCGGATCCCGGGCTGCTCGCCGAATCAACGCTCCGCGGTCCCGGGGTACTGATCTGCACCCAGGGGACCGCCATGATCGCCGGCGCCGACCAGACACTGCAGGTCGACCACGGTCAGACCGCATTCGTCCGCGCATCTGACGGCGGGGTCTCGGTGACGGGCACGGGGACGGTCCACTGGGCCAACTCCGGGGGGTGAGCAGTATGGCCGGATCTCGTTCCTCACGGGACGCCGACAGACCGGTCAGCATTCAGACGGGGGTCGGCCACGCCCAGGTTGTCCCCGATCCATCCCGCCCCGAGGCCGCGACGCTGTTCATCGACGGGTTCGTCCACGGCCATGTCGATGCCAGCGATATGTCCCGGCTGAAGCTTGATTATCAGGCCCGGTTGACCACGATCATCTTGGCGTTGCTGCCCGACCGTCCTGCCCGGGTCGCCCATCTGGGGGGCGGAGCGTTCGCCATCCCCCGCGCGGTGGCCGCCTCCCGACCAGACGTGACCCAGACCGTTTTTGAACGGTCCGCGGCCATCATCAAGCTGGCCCGACGGCATCTGGGACTTCGGCCCGACGACCGACTGGTCGTCCGGAAGGGTGACGGGCGGGCCGGCTTGGCGCGGATCCCCGACGGGGCACTTGAGCTGGTCGTCGGCGACGCCTTTGTCAATCAGGACACACCCCGGCACATGACCACCGTCGAGTTCATGGCCGAGATCAAACGAGTGCTGGCCCCCGGCGGTTGCTACGTCGTCAACATCATCGACGCCCAACCATGGTCGAAGCTTGGTGTCCAGACCGCGGCTGCGTCGGCGGTGTTCGCAGACGTCGCCGCGGCCGGTTCCCGCGGGGTGGCACGTCTGCGGGATCCCGGGAACGTCTTTTTGATCGGGGCGGTGGAGAGGGTTCCACGGGCGACCCTGCAAGCTGCGGGGGCTGTGGCCCGTCACCCGTTGGCGCTGATGGCCGACGGTCGACTGGTGGCGCTGGGGCGCACACAGCGCCTGCGACATGACACGGATGGGTGAACAACCTCTATCGTGGAGGTTTCGGTTTGCACCACCCTCACCCCTACAAGGATCAGGCCCATGCGTATCGCCGTAAGCGGATCGATCGCTGATGACTATCTGTTGACCTTCCCCGGCAAGTTCGCTGACATGATCATCCCGGAACAGATGGATCGGCTATCCCTGAGCTTCCTGGCCGACGATCTGACCCATCATCGTGGGGGGATCGGTGCGAACATCGCCTATGGCATGGGACAACTGGGCGCCAAACCGTTGTTGGTCGGGGCGGTCGGTGAGGACTTCAACAACGGCTACCGGCAATGGCTGGTGGACCACGACGTGGATTGCGACGGGGTGTACCTCTCCGACAAGGCCACCGCCCGTTTTCTCTGCACCACCGACAGTGCGCAAAGCCAGATCGCGACCTTCTACGCGGGGGCCATGGGTGATTCCCACCAAATCGACCTGACGTCCATCGTGGCGGCCAAGGGACCGGTGGACCTGGTCGCCATCTCACCCGCCGGACCCGAGGGGATGTTGCGCCACACCAGTCAGGCCCACGAACTGGGTATCGACGTCCTGGCTGACCCCAGCCAGCAACTGGCTCGGATGGGGGGTCCCGATATCCGTCCGCTGATCGAGGGGGCTGCGTACCTGGTGTGCAACGACTACGAACACACCCTCATCACCCAGAAGACCGGATGGTCCGAAGCCGAGTTGTTGTCCCAGGTTGGGACCCTGATCATCACTCACGGGGCGAAGGGTGCCAGCGTTCAGACCGGGGCGGAGGGGGCCCGTGTCATGGAAGCGGTGAAGCCCGACGAGGACGCCGCCTTGGAACCGACGGGGGCCGGCGATGCCTTCCGCGCGGGGTTTCTGAGTGGTCTTGCCGCCGACCTTGACCTGGAATCCAGCGCACAGTTGGGTTGCGGCGTCGCCACCATGGCATTGGAAACCCCCGGCCCGCAGACCTATGTGATCGCCCCCGACGACCTGCACCGGCGCCTGACGGGCACCTACGGGGCCGCACCGTCCGACCGCATCCTGTCAGCGCTGGCATTGGCCGACTAACAAATATTCGACTTCCGTCCCGGGGGTTGTCATAGTCATGGGTGATGCTCCGCAGATCCGCTGACGCACAGATCCCCCCAGGTGGCGCGCAGATTTGCGGGGCAGGCGGGTACCCCGTCCGGGTGAGCAGGCCGTTATGGCGTGCATCACCGGTTGTGGGCGACCGAGACGCAGTGCCGTTCCGCCACCGCCGGTTTGTCCGAACACTTCAAACCGGTCACAGATCTGACGGCGGCACCGCGTCCTCGTTCGTACTGAAGCAGGTAGTGCGCTAACCTTAGGGATTCGTTGAACTGTTGGGCCAACGATGTCCCACGGTGTAGCGCCCGAACCAAGTTCTGACACTGCAACGGATGTGGATATGCCTCTAGCCCCTACCCAGGGTCTGTACGACCCCGCCCATGAACACGATGCCTGTGGCGTCTCGTTCGTCGCCGACCTGCATGGTCGCGCGTCGCATCAGATGGTGCAGATGGCACTGGGTTCGCTGTGCAACCTGGACCATCGCGGTGCCACGGGGGCAGAGGCCAACGTCGGTGACGGGGCGGGCATCCTGACCCAGCTACCGCACCTGTTGTTTGCCGGTGTGTGTGACTTCACGCTGCCGACCCCGGGTGGGTATGCCGTAGGCATTGCGTTCCTACCAGCTGAGGACCCGGATGACGCCGCCGCTGCCATCGCCGCGATCGCGGTCGAGGAAGGGCTGGAAGTTCTGGGATGGCGTGAGGTACCGATCGATGACACCGCCATCGGATCCTTTGCCCGCAACGTCCAACCGGTCTTTCGCCAAGTGTTCCTGGCCGACCCCGACGGGGCCACCGACATCGACTTGGACCGTCGCTGCTTCATCGCGCGCAAGCGGGTCGAACATGAGGTCGGCGTCTACTTTCCCTCCCTGTCCAGCCGCACCCTGGTCTACAAGGGGATGCTGACGACGCTGCAACTACTGGAGTTCTTCCCCGACTTGGCCGACCAGCGGTACGAAACGGCCCTGGCGCTGGTCCACTCGCGCTTTTCCACCAACACCTTTCCGTCCTGGCCGCTGGCACATCCCTACCGGCTGATCGCTCACAACGGTGAGATCAACACGGTGATGGGCAACCGCAACTGGATGCGCAGTCGTGAGGGCGACTTCGAATCCAAGGTTTTCGGTGAGGCCCTGGAACACGCCTATCCGATCATGACTCCCGATGCCAGCGACACCGCCAGCTTCGACGAGGCGTTGGAGCTGTTGCATCTGGCCGGACGCAGCCTGCCGCACGCGGTGCTGATGATGATTCCGGAGGCGTGGGAGAACCAGCCGGACATGCCGGACTGGAAACGCGATTTCTACCGCTACCACGCCTCGATGATGGAACCGTGGGATGGACCCGCCTCGATCACCTTCACCGACGGCACGATCGTCGGCGCAGTGCTTGACCGCAATGGTCTACGTCCCTCGCGCTACTGGGTCACCGAGGACGGGCTGGTCGTGATGGCCTCTGAGGTCGGTGTCCTGCCGATCGAGCAATCGAGCATCATCCGCAAGGGCCGGTTGCAGCCGGGACGAATGTTCCTGGTCGACACCGCCGAGGGTCGCATCGTCGAGGACGAGGAGATCAAGAAGGAACTCGCGAGTCTGCAGCCCTATGGGGAATGGCTGGAGGCCGGCCAGGTCTACCTGGAGGATCTGCCGCCCCGGTTCATGCTGACGCCGCAGCACTCCAGCGTCGTCACCCACCAGCGGACCTTTGGCTGGACCAAAGAGGATTTGAAGATCTTGCTGGGTCCCGAGGCACGCACCGGCGCCGAGCCCATCGGATCCATGGGGACCGACACCCCCATTGCGGTCCTCAGCAACCGCTCACGGTTGCTGTTCGACTACTTCAAACAACTGTTCGCGCAGGTCACAAACCCGCCTCTGGACGCCATCCGTGAGGAGATGGTCACCTCGATGGCGACCACGATCGGGCCCGAGACCAACATTTTGGAACCCGGTCCCGAGGCCTGCCGCCAGATCGTGCTGCCGACCCCCATCATCTCCAACGAAGAACTGGCCAAGATCGCCTACATCAACGATGACGGTGATCGACCGGAGTTCGAGGTGTTCGCCATCGACGGGCTGTATCCGGTCAGCGATGGAGGGCAGGCCATGGCGGCCGCCCTGGACGACATCTGCGACACGGTCGGTCAGGCCATCGACGACGGGGCCAAGACGATCATCCTGTCGGATCGCCACTCCAACGCCGAGCAGGCCCCGATCCCATCGCTGCTGCTGACCGGCGCCGTGCACCACCATCTGGTGCGCACCAAGCAGCGGGCGCGGTGTGGCCTGGTCGTGGAGTGCGGCGACGCCCGCGAGATCCAGCACATGGCGCTTTTGATCGGCTACGGCGCCGCGGCGATCAACCCCTACCTGGCATTCGAATCCATCCAGGTGCTGGCCGATCAGGACCAACTGGGCGACATCGAAGTCAAGAAGGCCGTCCGCAACTACATCAAGGCCATGACCAAAGGCGTGTTGAAGGTCATGTCCAAAATGGGTATCTCCACGGTGGCGTCCTATCGCGGCGCCCAGGTCTTTGAAGCCGTGGGGTTGTCACAATCGCTGATCGACGACTACTTCACCGGTACCTCGTCAAAGCTCGGCGGCGTGGGACTGGACGTGCTGGCCGAAGAGGTGGCCAAACGGCACGCCTACGCCTACCTGGACAACCCAACGGAGGTGGCCCATCGCGACCTGTGGGTGGGCGGGGAATACCAGTGGCGGCGGGAGGGTGAGTACCACTTGTTCAACCCCCAGACGGTGTTCAAGCTGCAGCACGCCACCCGCAACAAGCAGTACGACATCTTCAAGGAGTACACCAAGCTGGTCGACGACCAGTCCGAGCAACTGGCCACCCTGCGGGGGCTGTTCAACTTCGCCGAGGGCGTGCGCGAACCCATGCCGATCGAACAGGTGGAGCCGGTCAGTGAGATCGTCAAACGGTTCAGCACCGGGGCGATGAGCTACGGGTCGATCTCGGCCGAG
>JBBSNE010000183.1:0-5883 GCA_038232815.1 Euzebyales bacterium
ACAGCAGCGTGTGCACCCGGCGGCGTCGCCAATGGGGTTGCATCGGGATGGGCTGCCGCGGGAACCGACCCGACCGGCACAAGAGGGGGGGCGTCGGCTGGCAGCGAACCCGTCCTGGCCCACCGTTTGTCGCCGGTGAAGATCAACATGAACCACCGGATCATGTAGAACGCGGTCAGGGCGGCCACGATCAGTCCCAGGACCCAGATCAGCTCCCCGCCCCTGGTTTCTGCTGCAGATGCCAGAATTTCTTCCTTTGAAAAGAACCCCGACATCAAGGGGAACCCGGCGATGGCCAGGACCCCGATAAGTGCGGTGGTCGCGGTGACCGGCATCTTCGAATACAGCCCACCCATCCGTCGGATGTCGGTCTGGTCGGCCATGGCGTGCATGACCGATCCCGCCGCCAGGAACAGCAGGGCCTTGAAGAAGCCGTGGGTCAGCAGATGAAAGATCGCGGCGGTGTAGTCCCCCACGCCGACGGCGATGAACATGTAGCCCAGTTGGCTGACGGTTGAGTAGGCCAGGATCTTCTTCAGGTCCACCTGGGCACAGGCGATGGCGGCCGCCACGAACGCGGTGATGCCCCCGATCCAGGCGATCAACAGCCCGATGTCGGGGATCAACGCAAAGATGGGTGAGGTCCGTGCCACCAGATAGACCCCGGCGGTGACCATGGTCGCTGCGTGGATCAGTGCCGAGACCGGGGTCGGGCCCGCCATCGCATCGGGCAGCCAGACGTACAGCGGGATCTGTGCGCTCTTTCCGGTCGCCCCGACGAACAACAGCAGGCCGATGGCCACCAGCGTCCCCGTAGTGGCGGTGGCGGCGGCGGGAAAAACCTCGGCGAAGTTCAAGGTTCCGAAGGTCGCGAAGATGACGAACATCGCCACCATGAACCCGACGTCGCCGATGCGATTGGTGACGAAGGCCTTCTTGGCTGCCGCCGCATAGGCGGTCTTTTCGAACCAGAAACCGATCAGCAGGTATGACGACAACCCGACCAGTTCCCAGCCGACGAACAGCACCAGGAAGTTTGCGCCCAACACCAGGATCAGCATGGAGGCGGTGAACAGGTTCAGATACGCAAAGAACCGCTCGTAGCGCGAATCGTGGGCCATGTAGCCCAGGGAGTAGATGTGGATCAGCAGACCGACACCGGTGATCAACAACATCATGATCACCGACAGCGGATCGACCAGCAGCGACCAGTCGACGGTGAACCCGGCGATGTCCAGCCATGGCATCACCTCGACCACGAACGTCCGTTGGCCGCCCGCCCGTCCCTGCAGGTCGAAAAAAATCAGCAGCGCCATCGTGGCAGAAAAGCCAACGGCAGCGATGGCCAGGGCAGCGCTCAGCCGTCCAAGTCTCCGACCGAAAAGCAGCAGCAGGCCGGCCATGACGGCAGGGACGACGGGGATCAGCCAGGCCGCGTCGATGACTGACCCCGCGGCGGCGGTGGACACCTGGGTCAACGGTGTGATCCCCTCCCCCGCTTCGGTTGCCAGGATGATTGACAGGCCGGTCACAGCTTCAACCTGTCGGCGTCGTCAGCGTCGATGGACGCCCGTAGGCGAAACAGGTTGACGACCAGGGCCAAGCCGACGGTGACCTCGGCCGCGGCGACCACCATCACGAAGAAGCTGAGGACCTGCCCTTCCAGGTTGCCGTTGATCCGACTGAAGGCGACAAAGGTCAGGTTGACCGCGTTCAGCATCAATTCGATGCACATGAAGATCACGATCATGTTGCGCCTGACCAGCACGCCGACCACTCCGATGCTGAACAGGGCTGCGGCCAAAAGGAGGTAGTACCCGGCGGGAATCCCGGCTTCGGGGCTCATTGTCGGCTCCCCTCGTCGCCGGGTGGCGTGTCCAACGGCCCGTCGTCCAGTGGGTCGTCACGCACCGGACCCTGACCGGCCGCAACGTCGGTGAAGGGATCCCCACCGATCGGATCATCGCCTGGTGATTCGTCATCGACTGGCGGCTGGCCCGCTTCCAGGGCCGGCCCCCGACCGGCGACCACCAATTCGTGGGGGACACCGGGCGGATCGGCCACACCGACATCGGTCAGGTCGGCCAGGTTGTCCTTGCGCTTGCCCAGCACCATCGCGCCAATCGCTGCCACCACCAGCAACACACTGGTGACCTCGAAGGGCCACACGTACTTGCCGAACAGCAAAAATCCGATCTGTTCGACGTTGCCCCCGCCGACATCCTCCGCTGTGGAAAATCCTTCCGCATCCGTCGACCCGTCGGCATTGGCAGCTTCCAGGCCCAGGCATGGTCGAGCTTGTTCCCCCTGATCGATGATCTCGCTGAGCACCGGTTCAGAGGTGTTGCAGGCCGAATCGGTTCCCATGAACGGACCCGCAACGGCAGCGGTCAAGGCGATGAACAACGCCGATCCCATGAGGATCGCCGCGATCCGTTGCCCTTTCAGACGGCTCGGGCCCGTCGCCGCGTCCTGATCCACCCCCAACAACATCAACACGAACAAGAACAAGATCATGATCGCGCCGGCGTAGACGATGATCTGGATCGTCGCCAGGAATTGGCCTTGGAGGATGGCGTAGAACACCGCGAAGGTGAAGAAGTTGAGCACCAGCATCAAAGCCGCGTGGACGGGGTTCTTCAGCACGACCACTGCCACGGCGGCTGCCAGTGACAACGGCGCCATGATCCAAAACACCCAGAACTCCGCCGCCCCCGAACCGGTCGCCCCCACGACCTCGGCATCCACCGCTTGTGCCAGGACAGTCTGGGCCCACACGATCTGCGCCAAGACCGTCGTCACGCGACGACCTCCTCGTCGTCGTCCCCGTCGGGGATCGCATCGTGGGGCTTGTGTGCCGGCGTGGCCGGCACGCTTGCGGCGGCCAAGTGCCCGTCGACGCCTTTGGTGCGACGTGGGTCTGACGCATACCCCTGCGCCTTGCTGACCAACGGCAGTTGTCCGGCGAAGTTGCCCTGGTAGTACTCGACGCCTCGTGCGGCAACCTGAGCATCGGTGTGCGGTGTGTCCTGGGCCCCTTCGGGCAACGGCGCCAAGAGTTGGTCCTTGGTGTAGATCATCTCCTCACGGGTGTCCCCGGCGATCTCGTACTCGTTGGTCATCGTCAGCGCGCGGGTGGGACAGGCCTCGATGCACAGCCCGCAGAAGATGCACCGCAGATAGTTGATCTGATAGTCCACCCCGTACCGCTCACCGGGGCTGTACCGGGCATCGGGAGTGTTGTCCTCCCCCCTGACAAAGATGGCGTCGGCCGGGCAGGCCCAGGCGCACAACTCACACCCCACGCACTTCTCCAGGCCGTCGGCGTGGCGGTTCAGCACGTGACGACCGCGAAAGCGTGGCTGCGTCGGTCGCTTCACCTCCGGATACTGGATGGTGGACGCCGGCCGAAACATGGTCTTGAAGGTCAGACCGAACCCTTTGCCCAATGCGTTGAACATCGCTTATGACACTCCTGCAGGTTCGGGGTCCTCGGTGGGCGTGTGCCGGACGGGGGCTGGTTCGTCCAGCGGGCTGGCAGTCTGCGGCGGTGCGGCGTGCCCGCCATCATCCGGCTGCAACGGAGGACCCTTGGGGCGCCGTCCGCCGCCCCCACCCCCGCCGGGCTCATCGGCGGCCAACTCGTCCTGCTGGGTATCGCGTCCGACGACGAACGGGGCCAGCACCGACAACACCACGACCACGCCGATGATGATCGCAAGCCAGGTCAAGGTCGTGGTGACCGGCTGGTCGATGTCACGGACCCAGGTGCGGAAGGTGACGGCCAGGCCGGTCAAGAACACCCAGGCGATCCCCAGGGGCAGCATGACCTTCCAGCCCAAATCCATCAGACGGTCGTAGCGCATCCGGGGCAACGTGGCCCGCAACCAGACGAAGATGAAGATGAAGATGAGGGTTTTCAACACGAAGTACAAAACCGGCAAGATGATCTGGCCGATCGTCGCCAACACCCCATCGCCTGCGGGAACGGGCCCGGACGGTCCGCCCAGGAACATCGTGACCACCAGCGCGCTCATGGTGATGACGTTCATGAACTCGGCAAGGAAGAACATGGCGAACTTCGCCCCGGAGTATTCGGTGTGGAACCCGGCGACCAGTTCCCCCTCCGCTTCGGGCAGGTCGAAGGGTGGACGCTGCGTCTCGGCGATCGCGGCGATGAAAAACAGCACGAACGCGGGGAACATCGGTCCGATGTTCCAGGCGGGGATCAGGTTGACCACCGGGATCGAGTCGCTGATCAGACTGTTGGTCTGTGCGGCGACGATGTCGCTGGAGCGCAGCGACCCGGTGTAGATGAAGACCGCGGCAGCGCCCAGGCCCATGGCAAGTTCATAGGAGATCATCTGCGCTGATGAGCGCACCCCGCCGAGCAGCGGATATTTCGACCCCGAGGACCAGCCGGCCAACACGATGCCATAGACGCCGATGGAGCCCATCGCCAAGGGCCAGAGCAGGCCAATCTGTGGGTCCCAGATCTGCAGGGTGATCAGCCGGTCGTTGATGGCGAAGGTGCCGCCGAACGGGATGACCGCGAACGTCAACATGGCCACGATTGCACTGACCAGGGGGGCGGTGAAGTAGACCGCCTTGTCCACCCCACTGGGGGTGATGTCTTCTTTGAAGAAGAACTTCGCGCCGTCAGCCAGTGTCTGCATGATCCCGAACGGACCCAGGCGGTTTGGGCCGATGCGCGACTGCATCTTCGACACCAGTCGACGCTCGCCCCAGATCATCAGGGCGGTGGAGATCAAGAACAGTGCCCACCCTGCGATGACGACCAGCAGGACGATCAAGAAGTCCCATCCGTCGTTGATGGACTGGACCGGAAGCATCAGCTCTCCTCCTTGTCAGGTTGGTCGCCGTCCACACCGTCGTCGGCCGGCCGTTCGGAGCGGGACAATCCGACGAAGGAGGCCGCGGGGCCCAGATGTGCACGCGCTGCCTGGGGCACGACCACGACCCCGGGCGCGACGGCAGGTGTGATGTCAAGCCAAAAGTCCAGCGCGCCGGACGGGCCGGTGACCGTGACCATGTGGCCGTCGGACAACTCACCGGCATCGGCCGGGTTGACCCGCACGCGTGGGGCGGGTGCAGAGTCCAGCAATTCCTTCGCTCCGGTCAGCATCGTGCCACCCTGCAGCAACTCCGGCAGGGTCACGACCTGCAGGGTCCGGTCCTCGGCCGGCTCGACGCTGGCCAACGGGGTGCTTTCCGTCTGCGAGGCGCCCCGCTGGTCGGTGACGGCCATCAACGGTGCGGCCTCACGGCGCACGTCGTTGGCAGTCTCCCACCCAAGGTTGGTAGCGGACTTGCCCGCGTCCCCAGAGGCCCCGTCCGTAGTACCCATGGCCCGGGCCACCTGCCGGATGATGTCCCAGTCCTGCAGGCTGCTGCCCACCGCCGGGGTGGCCTGCGGCCAGGCCTGGCGCCGCCCCTCCCAGTTGGTGAAGCTGCCGACCCGCTCGGGCGGGGCGGCGGCGGGAAAGACGATGTCGGCCAGACGCACCGACTCGGTGGGCAAAAGATCGCTCGCGATCACCAGTTCGGCGGCCCGCAGCGCTTGACGAGCCAGGTCGGGATCAGCAAAGTCCTGGACCGGATCCACGCCGATCAGCCACACGACCTTGATGTCGCCCGCGACCGCGGCGGCAAAGATTCCGGCCGCGTCCAGCCCCGGTTCGTCGGGCACGCGGTTCCACACCTCGGCCACCGGACCCGGGTTGCCCAGTGGTCGGCCGCCGGGCAGCGTGCCGGGAAGCACCCCCGCCTCGACCGCGCCGCGGGCACCGGGACGGCGGGGGACCCAGGCAAACGACCCCTCAAGTCCGTCTGCCAGCGCTTTGGCTGCCACCAGCGCGCCGG
>JBBSNE010000184.1:0-5873 GCA_038232815.1 Euzebyales bacterium
CAGCCTTCCCACCGCGTGGCTGCCCGGTTTCTGTTCCAACGCTCTGTCGCAACCGCATGCCCACGTCCAGATCCCCACCTCCCCCGTCCAAACCCAAATCCACGATGGTCAATCCCGCTCATATTCGCGCCTTATCCTCCAAATGCGCCGCTCTCGATCTGGGTGCCCGGTTCACCGGGGGGTCGGCTGTACCGGGTCAACCGAAGCGACGCCTTGCCGCCACGCCGTCAGGTCCTCGGCCACCTCCGTGCCGGGCCGAACCCAGGCCGGGGGGCGTCCGATGGGTGCCTCGACCGTCATCTCACCGCCGCCAGCGGGGACACGGATCTGCTCGCCCGTCCAGATGTTCTGCCACAACCCCGACGGCAGAATCACCGTCCGGCGATCCTGCTGGGGCTGTACCACCGGCGCCACGAACACGCGGGGACCCAGGAAGAAGACGTCCGGTTGCTCATACACCTCAGGCTCGTCGGGTACCTCCAGGATCGCATGGCGCACCAGTGGCAAACCGGCCTGAGTGACAGCCGATGCCAGCCGCTGACGTTCGGGCCCGAGCGCCTGGTACAACGAAACCATCTGTCCCAACAGGGCGGCGACCTCTGGATCGGTGGCGGTGGCACCAAGGTCGGGGCGGTTGCCCTCATGGGTCCGCATGACCGCGGTGAACGCTGCCAGTTCCGCCGAGCGGTGGTGCAGTTCCACGCTGCGGGCGACGTCGGGCAGGGGGCCTGGAAGTTCGATGCTGGCGTAGCCGCCGATGTCGAAGTGGTTCAGCGTCATCCCACTCAGGCCCCCGTTCAGCAAGCCGTCCACGGCGCTGGGCAGCCCGTCTTGCTGGCTGAAGTCGACATTTTGGTCCCCGGCCCAAAACAGACTGGCCGCAGCCGCGCTGCCGGGCCCGGCCGAGCGGTGCCACACCAGCCCCTCCTCCGACAGCCCCGCACGGTCCAAGGCATCCCGGGTGATCTCCGCCCACACCACCGGGTAGGCGTTGTGCAGGTCCTGACCGGTTCCGGCGCTCGAGACGGCGTCAAGCGGCATCGCCTCACCGAAGTCGGCCATGAAACCCGATGCCCCGACCCCCAAGACCTCGTCGACCAGTACCTGGGTCAGCCACTCCCGGGCTTCGGGGTCGAACAGGTCGACCAGCGCTGCCTCGAAATCGTTTTGGTCCAACAGGTACGGCTGACCCTCCGGCGTGGTCAACAGGTGGCCCGCGGCCAAGGCCTCGGCGTACAGATTTCGATCCGTCCGCTCCCCGGCGTCGGGTGACAAGAAGGGATTGACGTAGGTCAAGGTCCGGATGCCCTGTCCGGCCCATTCCTCGACCAGCTGTTCCCAGTCGGGGTAGCGCTGCCGGTCCAAGGTCCAGTTCCAGTACAGCCGGTCCCCAAACGACGTGGCGCGTTGCCCGACCCAGTCCTGCACCCACACCGCTGAGACGTCCACCCCGGCGGACTGCAGGGCCGCCACCTCAGCCCGGACCTCATCGGTCCCGCCCTGCAGGCCGGCGATCAACCCGCCGGAGGTCCATGTGGGCAACGCCCGCATCAGACCCGTCGCCTGGGCGTGGGCGCTGACATGGTCAGCGGGGATCTCCCCGACCCCGGCGACGGCGCTCAAACGGTCGTCCCAGACGGTGACGGCGGTGACCTGTTCCTGCCGCAGATCAACAACCGCGATGGGAACCTGTCCCGCCACGCCGCCTGGCTGCACCTCGTCGGTCGTCTGGAGCCACAACGACCGGGGCGCGCTGGTCACATAGAACGGCAGTGGCGCATAGGTCGTCGCGGCCGAGCCTGCGGCCCCCGCGGCAAGGTCGACCAGTAGGGACAGGGGTTGGTGGCCCCGACCGATGCCCTGCTCCCGGGTCATGATCGGATAGACGTCACCAACCAGGTTCGGGCCGGTGAACTGTTCACCCAGACCGAACACCTGCTCATCGGGATCGCGGGCACCGATCAACATCACCCGATCGACGTTGTCGACCTGCAGGTCCAAGCTCACTCCCCGGGGACCGAGGGTGATGTCCAATTCATAGATCACCGCGGCCTGGTCGCCGTCGGACAGCGACCCGCTGAGAATGACCCGATCGGGCCCCGCGTCGACGCGTTGCACGCGTTGTTCGTCCAACGTCTGGTCCCACTGATCACGGATTCTGAACATGCCGATACGCTCGGTCACCGTCGCTTGCCCCCGCGCGGCGGCGACGAATGCACGGCCGGGCGCGGATGCCCACGTGGTCACGGCCCCCCCGTCGGTGGCGACCGTCAGTCCCTCTGCGGTGACCGCAACCGTGTGATCACCCAGCGGGTAGGTGCCGATCGCCTGGTCGGCCACGTCCAGTGATCCGTCCGGTGTGTCCGGGATGGCGGCCGTACCCGGGGGCAACAGGATCCAGATGGCCCCGGCCACACCCACCAGCACCAGCAATGCCAGCAGGGCGACCCATGCCAAAACGCGTCGTCCCCGGCCTGACGACACTGCTATTCGGCAGGCTCCAGCTCGGGCTCCATGGTCTCACTGGCCCCACCATCATCGGGCGCTGGCAAAAACGTCTGGGCCAAGACCTGGGCAACGTCCAAGACCTCCATCTGCCCCTCCGCAAGGACCCCGTCGCCGACGCGGTCGTTCTTGCCGTCGTCAAGCATGTTCTTGCAAAACGGGCAGGCGACGGCCAACACGTCAGGCTGCGGCTCGGCCCCATTGACTCCCACGTCGTCGGCCTGTGCTCCAGGGGTCTGCTCACCCGACCCGAGGACCGAGATGGCCTCGTCGATCCGGTTCAAATTGACCCGCTGGCCCACCTCCTCCATGAAGAACTTCGCTCCACCCGCCCCGCAGCAAAAACCTTGGTTGCGCGAACGGGGCATCTCGATGGTCTCGACGTTGTCCACAGAACTCAGCAGCGACCGTGGTTCCTCATAGATCTCGTTGTGCCGTCCCAGGTAACAGGGGTCGTGATAGGTGATGCGCTGCCCGGTGCCGGAACGTTGCGGTGACAACCGACCGTCGACGATCAACTGGGCCAGGATCTCGGAGTGGTGGATCACCTCGAAGTGCCCGCCGAAGTCGGGGTATTCGTTCTTCAACGTGTTCAGGCAGTGCGGACAAGCGGTGATGATCTTGGTCGCGCCCGCCTCGTTCAGGGTTTCGATGTTGGTCTGGGCCATCATCTGGAAGAGGTATTCCATGCCCAGACGACGGGCCGGGTCGCCGGTGCAGGCCTCGCCCTGGCCCAGGACCGCAAAGGAGACGCCGGCGGCGGTCAGCAGTTGGGCGGTCGAGACGGTGGTCTTCTTGGCCCGGTCCTCAAACGCCCCGGCGCAGCCGACCCAGAACAGGTACTCGACATCGGCCAGGGATTCGACGTCCTCACCCAGGACGGGGACCTCCATCCCCTGGGCCCACTCCAGCCGTTTGGTCCCTCCCGCACCCCAGGGGTCACCGGAGTTCTCGATGTTGCGCAGCATCGTCCCGGCCTCTTGGGGGAAGCTTGATTCCATCTGTGCCTTGTACCGCCGCAGGTCCATGATCTGGTCGACGTGTTCAATGTCGACCGGGCACTCCTCGACACACGCGCCGCACGTGGTGCAGGACCACAACACGTCGAAGTCGATGACCGCGTTGTCCTGGCCGGGCTCGTCACCGACCAGCATCATGCCCAGCACGTCAACGTCCTCATGGGCCTCACGACCGCCGTCGACCAGGTAGGGACCGGTCTCCCACAGGTGGTCGCGCAGGTCCATGATCAACAGCTTGGGGGACAGTGGCTTGGCGGTGTTCCAGGCGGGGCACTGGGATTGGCAGCGTCCACATTCGGTGCAGGAGTAGTAGTCCAAGAACCGCTTGAACCCGAACTGTTCGATCTGGCCGACACCCAGGATGTCGTCCTCACCCATGTTTTCGATGTCGATCTCATCGGCCTCAAGCTTCCCCAGGGCTTTGGGGGTTCGGCTGAACGCGACCTGCGGGACGATCGACAGGATGTGGAGGTGTTTTGAGTACAGCGTGAAGATCAAGAACGTGCCCAGCACGGCGATGTGGACCAACAGTGCGACGGTGCCGATGACCTCCAACGTCTCGAAGTCCAACCCGCGGAGACCCTCGCCGATCCAACTGGACACAAACGCCCCGTCGGGATAGGGGAGGGTGCCCTCGGCAGCGCGGACCCCCCGCAGGATCAACACCGAGTACAGCAGGAAGAACTCCAAGAACAGCGTGTACCAGCCCTGGTCCAGGTTGGATCCGGCGAACCGGGACCGCCGGCCTATCACACGGGGGGACTGGGCCAGGCGGATCAAGGCGAAGCCTACGATGGCCACAAGGACCAGCAGGCCGACGAAGTCCTGTACGAAGCCCAGCAGCTGGGTCCACCAATGCCCGGGCCCGAAGAAGGGGATGTGGAACTCCGGGTCGAAAATCTCCCCGATCGCTTCAAGGCTCAACGTCTGGTGGACGATGAAGGCGTAGAAGATGAAGGCGTGCAACACCCCGGGGGTGGTCCACTGCAACAGCTTTTGTTGTCCCAGGACGTGTTGGACCTGCCAGCGAATGGTCTGCCAGGCGCTGCCCTTCATGCGTTCCGGCATCGGCTGGGCCACACGCACCAGGTCGATCAGGTACTTGCCACGACGGAAGGCGACGTAGCCCGCAGCGGCCAGCAGTGCCAGACCGCCGATCAGGCGGATGAGGTACAGGAGTTCCATGGTCGGTCGATGGTATCTACAACCCTTGGCGGTTAGCGAGTCTTGCAAATCGGCGCCACAACACATAGGCCAACTCGCTGGCAAGCACCGCGACGCCCAACAACAGGCTGCTTGCGGCGGCGACGTCGGGACGCACGGCATGCCGGACTTGGGGCCAGACAACCGTGGGCAGGGTTCTGACCCGGCCGCCTGCCAAGAACAGGCTCATGACCAGCTCGTTCAGGCTGGCGACGAAGCCAAGCAGCGCTCCGACCACCAGCGCGGGTGCCAGCAACGGCACGGTCACCTCCGCCGCAGCCCGACAGGGACCGGCGCCCAGAGCCCGGGCGGCTTCGGTCAACCGCGGGTCCAGCCGGTCGTGGGCGGCTTTCAACACCAGCATGGCCAGTGGCAGGCCCCACAAGGTGTGGGCCAAGACGATGCTGGCCAGCGACCCCCGTAGTCCCAGGGCCTCGAAGGCCACCAGGCTCTGCATCCCCAAGACCACGGTGGGCACCGTTGCCGGGATCACAACCAGCCCGGCAAGACCGCGCAGTCGAGGGTTGTGGGCCATCCCCAAGACCAGTGGCAGGGCCAGGCTCAGGCTGACCAGCGCCACCAGCACCCCGACGACCAGCGACGTGGTCAGACCTTGGCGATACAGCGGATCGAACAACACGGTGGCGTACCAGTCCAGGGTCAGGCCGGTGGTCAGAGTCGGCAGCCCGATCGAACGGCCGGGAAAGAACGACACGGCCAGGCTGATCACGAACGGGGCGACCAGGAAGACCACCACGGTGGCGGCGAACAAATGGAACACCCCGGCGCGGAGTCGCCCGCCGATCGTCGCCCGGCGTGCAGTGGCGCCCCGTCTTCGACCGTGTGCCGGTCGGCCCACATCGGGGCGTAGGTGCACATCACGTTCCAGGGTGTGCGTCATGGCCCGGGCCTGATGTGCAGGTCGGCTCGCATCGGGGCGTAGGTGCTCATCGTGGCCGGAGTTCGGCTCATGGCTGGACCCGGATCGATCGTGCGGCTGAGCGTTGCTCGAACCAGCGACCAAGCATGGTGGCGCCCCCCAGGACCAAGCCGAAGATCGCCACGCCCAGCACCGCCCAGCCAGCCGCCTCGACCCAGGCCAGCTTTTCGAGTGCCCGCAGGTAGACCTCCACGGCCACGGTGTAG
>JBBSNE010000185.1:0-5869 GCA_038232815.1 Euzebyales bacterium
CCGATCGCTGGGTGCGGTGAAGATCGGTCGTTGTTGGCGCGTTCCCACCGCGGATCTGACCGCATACGTCGAAGATGGCCGGGTGCCCAAAGCCAGCTGAATGTACGGACGCCGCTAGCCGAAACCGATCCAGCCGGTGTCGATGTCAGCGTCGTCGGCAGTCACGACGCGTTCGGTCGGCGCGGTGGGCAGGACCGTGTCGACATACGTGCGCACCGCCTCTGGCAGGCCTACGTCTGTTCCGGCCCTCTCTGACAGAAGCCACTTGTGGCGCAGCATCTCAAGAAAGGTTTCCACTGGTTCCAGTCGATCCTCCAACGTCTCCGGGATGGCCTCGATGGTGGGTTCAAAGATCTCTGCCAGCCACCGGTAGGCGGCCACCGACTGGGGGATGCTGCGGCCCTCTGTGCTCTCCACCCATGAGCGAAAGCTTGCCAGGTCGTTCAACAGCAGCCGTGCCTGATTCTCCTGTGCCCGGATGCCGGTCAGGTCCATCAGCCGAGCTGCGTGATGCCCCTGCTCGGTCACACAGGTCCGCAACCGCATCAACCCTTCCGTGGTGCCCGGGATCGGCTCGATCTCCACCTCATCGACGTGAAAACCAAGCTCGTTCAGGCGGCGGATGCGTTGATCGATCTTGTATCGCTCGCCGTCGCCGACGAACTCCTCATGCGTCAACTCCTCCCACAGCCGCGCATAGCGTCGGTTCAGTTCTTGACTGGTCTCGATGGGGTCCAGCCCCTCTGCGATCTGTAACTGGGCCTGGACATCCATCAACCCTCCCGCGACGTTCAGTTCGGTGATCTCCAGGTCCGCCGCACGCTGGCCGTCGGTCAGGGTCGGATGTTTCTCCCCGGTCTCCATGTCCACCACGTAGGCCGCGAGCGCCCCGCCGTCACGCTTCAACAGGGTGTTGTTCAACGAACAGTCCCCCCAGAAGTACCCAGCCAGATGAATGCGGACCAACAACAGCGAGAGGGCATCCAGCAGCCGCTCGGTCACATCTGAGGTCGCGGTCAGGGTCCCCCACCTCTGGCTGAACAGGTGGCGGTAGGGCAGGCTGAAATCCAGGTAGCGGGTGATCAACACGTCGTCCATGTCGTCTCGGCGGACCACGCCGACCCGCTCGACCACCGGCAGACCGTCTTCCGCCATGCTGCCGAGCAGGCGGTACTCCCGCATGGCGTCCTCACCCGGCAGCTCTTTCAACGCATAGATCGCCTCATCGACCGCCATGAACCGGACGACGTGGCGGTGCGTCCCGCGAGCCACCTCCACCATCGAGTCGTTGTCCCATTCCTCCAACGGCTGCGTCCAATCCGGTTCCAGCAGAAATGGGGCGCTGCGCCGGGCAATCAAACGCCATGGACGGGTGCTCATATGTGACAGCGTAAGCAATCTTTGACAACTACGGTGCGCGCTCCTCAGGCGTGGATCATCCGGCTACGGTGGCGGTGACCATGAACGACAACAATGGCTATGACCCCCTGGCCCACCTTGAGGAAGGGAACGGCGCCGGTTTGCTGCGCCTGGACTTCCGCCAGGCCATGGACGATTGTGACCGGGCGTTGCTGGCGGCCGGAGCCCGGGTGGACCAGGCGATCCGACCCATGACCGAGGCGTTCTTGGGTGGCGACACACGGACCGCCGAGAAACTCGTGCAAGCCGATCAGATCATCGATCAGGGTTGTCAACAGCTGGAGGAACGCTGCTTCTTACTGATCGCACAACAGTCCCCGGTGGCCGGCGATCTACGCCGCCTGATCGCGGTCATCAAATGTGTTCAAGACGTCTCACGGTCAGGGGATCTGCTGCGCCACGTGGGCGAGTCGCTGACCTGGATCCACCCCCCCTCTTTACCAACCAAACATCGTGAGACAGTGCAGCAACTCGGAGACGTCAGCCAAGACCTGTTCGCTCGAGGCCTGCAGTCTTGGGACGAACAAGACGCGTTGGCCGCCAACGAATTGGAGCAGGACGACGATCAGGTTGACCTGCTGCAAAAGGTGTTGCTGACCGATCTGTACACCGGAGCGCAGTCGGTGGAAGAATCGGTCAGCTTGGCCTTGATCGCCCGGTACTACGAACGCATCGCCGACCATGGCGTCGAGATCGCACGTCAAACGGCCTATGTGGTGACTGGTGAACGGGCACCGGTCGGCTAGGGACCGTCGACGCAATCGGAAGGCTGGTCACCGTGATGCAGCGCCCAGGTCGGCTGCAGCGTGACAACTCTGCGGGGCTCCAGTTCGTCATCGCCGCACCGTCTAGAAGGTGGTGGCCGCAAGTTCGGCCAACGGTGATCGAACGCCTTTGGCCATCGTGACATGCCCGAACAGATCAGTCCCCTTGAGCTTTTCGATCAGCGCTGACATACCACCATGGGGTGAGATGTAGGGGTTGTCCACCTGCGACAGGTCGCCGCAGAACACGACCTTGGATCCAGCCGCCATCCGGGTCAAGATCACCTTCAATGTGGACAGTTCCAGGTTCTGTGCCTCATCGACGATGACGTACTCGTCGGTGATGGACCGTCCGCGCAGGTAGGTGATCGCCGCCATCTCCAGTTGACCCCGGTCCAGCAGCGAGTCGACCATGCGTTGCACGTGGCCCGTGTCGTTGAACGGGCTGTCGGAATCGCGGCGGAACAACGAGTAGAGGTTGTCATGCACCGCAGCCATCCAGGGGGACAACTTCTCGTCCAGATCCCCGGGCAGGTAGCCGACCTCCTGCCGGCCCACGGCCACCAGTGGGCGGTAGACACTCAACCGCCGGTAGGTCGAACGTTCGACGACCTGCTCCAATCCGGCGGCCAGGGCCAAGAAGGTTTTACCTGTCCCGGCCATCCCCATCAGGCTCACACATGGCACGGCGGGGTCGGTCAGCAAGTCCAAGGCAAAGGTTTGGCGGACGTCGCGCGGTTGGATCCCAAAGGCACGCGGCGAACCGGGGACACGTTGGACGGTGGCGATGCCGTCGACGACATCGGTGACCCGACCCAGTCCGGACCCGGAGCGGCCGGACTTCAGCACCAGGCACTGGTTGACCCACAGTTCGGCCGCCTGTGCCCCATCCAATGTGGCTTTGCCATCGGTGTGCATCTGGTCCATCCAGCCGGCGTCGACCGTGATCTCGCCGATGCCGGTGTATTGATGATCCACATGGACCTGGTCGGCCCGATAGTCCTCCGCCGGGGCAGCCAGCTGTGACGCCTTGATGCGCAGGGCTGCATCCTTGGTCACAAGCGTCCCACGCAGTGCGATGGCAACTGCCAGGATCCGATTGTCGGGTTTGGTCGGGTCCAGGTAGTGGGGCAACTGTTGGGCGACGTGGTTCGCCTCGATCCGAAGTGCCCCCCCGCCAGGCAGTGGGGCCAGTGTCGCCAACCCGTCGGGACTGGTGGTGCGCAACTCCTCGATCAATCGGATCGCGGTTCGTGCGTTACGCCCCACCTCATCCATACGGGTCTTGTGGTTGTCCAACTCCTCAACGACCACCAGCGGCAAGACCACGTCATGCTCATCGAACCGGTGGATGGCGTGCGGGTCCGCGAGCAGCACACAGGTGTCGATCACATAGGTGACGCGAGGGTCAGACATCATTGACCTTTCTGTCGGGTGTATGGATGGGTTGGGTCATGCCGGGGGCGGGTGGTACGTGGCGTCGACACAACGACGACCGTCATACGTCAGGGTGAACCACCCCGCCTTGCGGCAGCGGACGTCGGTCAGATCCAGGCCGTCGCGACCGACGATGACGGCGACGGTCGCGGGGATCACGTCGCCATGGGAGCACGCGACCACCCGTTTACCGCCGTATTCCGCCACGATGCGGTCGACAAAGGTCAGCGCGCGACCACCAAGCCAGGCCGACGTGACCCACGCGTCGCCCCCGTCATGGACCGGCAGGTTGACGACCTCGCCCAGGTTCTCCTCATCGACCACGTGCACCCCCATCGCGTCGGCCAACGGATCCAAGGTCTGGGTACACCGGACCCAGGGGCTGCTGAACAGCTTGGCGATGGGTTCATCGTCGTCCGACAACGCCTGGGCCAACTCCCGGGCCTGGTCCATGCCTGTTTCGGTCAATGGACGTTCCCGGTCTGGGCGCCCCCACCAACGGTCGCGGCTGTGCGCCTTGGCGTGTCTGACGAACTCGATAGTGGTCTTCAACGTGGTCAAACAAGCTTACGCGCCGCCGGGGCGCGGGCCGCCGAACCTCGACCGGTCATCCGTCAGTCGGCGAATCGGGGATGGTCGGAGTACAGGTCGCGAAGCCGCGGGTTTGCCCGGTCCTTGTCGCTGAGGACCGGATCATGCACCGGCCAGTCCACCGCCAGATCGGGGTCGTCCCACGCGACTGCGGGCTGGCTGACACCGGCGGACCAATATCCTGAGACGTCATAGAGATAGTCCACCGGTTCGGTCCCCAGGGTCACAAAGGAGTTGGCCAGTCCCTCGGCGATGAACAAACGAACGCGTTCCCCGTTCGGCGGCTCGCCGAGCATGAACGTACGGACCTCGCCGAAGGTCGGTGATTGGGGCCGGATGTCAGCGATCGCCGCCATGGCATACCCCCGCACCACATAGACCAGCTTGTCCCACGGCTCGGCATGGAACCCGCGAAGGACACCCGGCACGGAGTGAGAATGATTCCCCTGACGTAGGACCACCTCACGCCCCAGGGCCTGCGACAGCTCTCTGACTTGATAGGTCTGTCGGAAAAACCCCCGGTCGTCCCCGTAGGTCTCCCATTGGACGACGAGTAGGCCCTGGATGTCTGTGTTCGTGATCGACATGCGCGCAGTGTGTCATGGCCATGACAACTTCACGTCGGTGTCAGCGACCGAACCGGCGGTTTCGCTGTTGGAACTCGCGGAGAGCGCGCAAGAAGTCGATATGACGAAACTCTGGCCAGTAAGGATCACAGAAGTAGAACTCCGAATGGGCCGACTGCCACAGCAAGAAGCCGGACAGCCGGATCTCTCCGGAGGTTCTGATGATCAGGTCGGGATCGGGGGTCCCCGCGGTGTATAGGTTGGCGCTGATGTGCTGTGGGTCCAAGTCGGCGATCACGTCTTGCAGGGTGTCGCCGCTGTCCGCCCGCTCGGACAGATGCGTCCGTAGCGCATCCATGATCTCTTCCCGGCCCCCATAACCGACGGCGATCTGGACGTGCAATCGGTCTCCATCGATCGTCGCCTCCTGTGCGTCTTTCAAAACCTCCCGCAATGGGTCGGGCAACGCGTCCAGCGCCCCGACCCCGGTGATGCGCAATCCCTGCCAACGGTCGCGTTCGTCGACCAACCCTCCCACGCTCTCGGAGATGATCTGAACCAGGTCGTCCAGTTCGGTCTGTTCCCGCCCCAGGTTGTCGGTGCTGAGCAACCACAAGGTCACATGGGATATGTCAAGAGCGGCGCACCAATCCAACAGCTGTGGAATCTTTTCTGCCCCTCGGCGGTAGCCGTCAGCCATGGTCGACAGCCCCCGATCCCGGGCAAATCGGCGATTACCGTCCAGGATCACACCGATGTGACGCGGAAGGGGTCCCCAACGCACGGCACGCTGGAGTCTGCGGTCATACACCCGATACAGCAGGTCCGGGAACTGATTGAAGCGAGACGCCATGGGGATCGTGGGTGAGTCTATGCCCGGTGTTGCCACAACCGACGCGTCACTTGAGGAACTTACTCGTGGTGTTGTCGGCCAAGACCTTGCCCTCGGTCTGGCACGTCGGGCAGTAGTTGACCGTGTACGCCCGATATTCAACCGCCCTGATCTGATCGCCACACACGGGGCAGGCCTGTTCGGTTCGATTGTGAACGCGGGAGGGACGCTCGGCGGAAGAGGACATGTCGTCGCGGGCC
>JBBSNE010000186.1:0-5832 GCA_038232815.1 Euzebyales bacterium
ACCTGGCGAAAGATCGCCACGCCCTCTTGGGGTGCTCCCTCCTCCACCCGTTCGGCGTCCAACCGACGGCGTTGGGAGCGACGCAGCTGCAGTCGCCCCTGGTCATCCACATCGATGTGGTCCTGCGGGCCTACATGGTCGTCAGCGTCACCGTGGTCGTCGGCGTCCCTGCGGTCGTCGGCGTCACTCACAGGACGGCATCCCCGGTCGCGTGAGCCAACCAGGACCGGTCGAGGGTGCCGCAACCGACCTCAACGGCCGGGCCGGTGACGAACAGCGTGTCGGCTGCCCATTCGATGTCCAGCACGCCGCCGGGTAGGTGCACCGCCACCTGTCGCTCGGTCAGGTCGTTCATGATGGCAGCAACGGCCATCGCAGACCCGCCAGTACCGCTGGCCAAGGTCTCACCCACCCCACGCTCCCAGATCCGCCCCTGCAGGGTGTTGCGGTCGCTGACGGTGATGAACTCGACGTTTGTGCCATCGGGAAAGGCGGGGTGGTGGGCAAGTGCTGGGCCGAGACTGGCGACCGGGGCGGTGCCGGGGTCATCGACGACGATGACTGCGTGCGGGTTGCCCATCGACACCGTTGTCACGGCCACCGTGGTGCCATCCGGCAGTTGCAATGTCTGAGACGTCTTTTGGGGGACGGGTGCCCCCATGTCGACGGTGCAGGTCTGCACCAGTCCGTCGGAACCCAGATGGCAGACGACGTCCTTGATTCCCCCTCGTGTGTCGACAGCGACCTTGTGCCCCTCGGTCAGGCCCCGGTCGACGAGATATTTCGCCACGGTGCGGACACCGTTGCCACACATCTCTGCGACCGAGCCGTCGGCATTGTGATAGTCCATGAACACATCGGCAGCCTGGCCACGTGCCTGCCCCAACCGGATGACCCCGTCGCCACCGATGCCTCGGTGACGGTCACACAGGGCCCGTACCAGGCCCTCGGTCAGGGTGAACGTGTCATCCAGGTCGGGCAGCAGAACGAAGTCGTTTCCGGCGCCGTGCACTTTGAGGTAGGCGAGTTGCTGCAATTCGTTCCGTTCAGTCACCGGTCAACGCAGCGATCAGGCGGGGGATTGCGTCGTCGGGGGCGGCCCACTCTACCCGTGGGTCCCGAGCGAACCAGCGGCGCTGCCTGGCCGCGAACTGACGGGTCCGGATTGCAATGGCGTCATGAACCGCGGCCAGCGCGTCGTCGTCTTGTGGGCGGGGGCTGTCAAGGTGGGCCAGCAACTCGGCATAGCCGATCGCCTGTGCCGCGCTGGTCGACAACGTTCGGTCGGCCAGGGCCCGACACTCCCCCAGCCATCCCGCGGCAAGCATCCGGCCGACTCGGTGGTGGATTCGCTGGACCAATTCCTCACGCGAAACATCCAACCCCACCACGCGCAGACCTGGATAGATCGACGTGTGATCGTCCCAGGCGGCATGGAAGGCTGAGAAGGGGCGCCCCGTCAGTTCGGCGACTTCCAATGCGCGGGTGATACGGCGGACGTTGCCCGGATCGATGCGGCCCGCCCCATCGGGATCAACCGCTGCCAGTTTCGCATATGCGGCCGCGGTGTCGGTGGCCACCGCTGCGCCGACCCGTGTCCGGACCCGGGGGTCGGTCGGGGGGAACTCCAGCGGGTCGACCACCGCACGGAAGTACAGTCCTGATCCGCCGACCAACAGAACCGGCCGCCCCGAGCGCCGGGCCGTGTCGATGGCGGTCCGTGCCTCGGACTGGAACCACTGGACGGTGCAGTCCTGCTCCACATCCAACACATCGACCATGAAATGGGGGACGAGTTGCCGCCCGGCCGGGGTCGGCTTGGCGGTGCCGATCGTCATCTGCCGGTAGACGGTGAAGGCATCAATGGCCACGATGACCGCACCGGCAGTCTGGGCAGCGGTCAGGGCGATGTCGGACTTCCCACTACCCGTCGGGCCGACCAGCGCGACGACGGGTGGCAGGGTGCGGTCATTCGATGACGACGCCCCCGCACGGACGGTGCTATCCGGCAGCGACGACATACCCGACCCCAAGCGGCGCCGCGTTGGCCCGCACGACGGTGCCACGACGTGCCTGATCCAACACGGTGCCGAGAATCCGCAACGCCCCGGCGGCCCTGGCATGCGCACGGTCGGCCAAGTCGTGGTCCAAGCGAATCAGGTCAACGGCCCGGCCGTTGTCGAGCGCAGCCACGACCTGCTGGTCAAACGCCATCGTCGCCTCAGCCGCATCGGGGCGGGGCGGCTTGGGGCCATGGCCGGCCCCCAGGTCGCCGGCGACAACCAGCAGGACGTCGTGGTCTTGTGCCACCCTGGCAATGGCTTGGCCCAGGAGTACTGCGCGTCCCGCCCCCAGGTCCGGGGGAGCCGTCAGCCCCACCGTCGGGGTGTTCGCGGGCAGGTGGTGGACGAGGACCGGCAGATCCCCCCATTCGCCAGTTGTCTGCGGTCGGGAACGTCGATCGGCACGGCTGACGTCGTCCGGTGTGCTCCGCGCCGCATGGCCTGATCCACCGGACACGTCGTCAGCTGTGGCGTCGCGCATGGTGCCGCCTGCCGCTCCAGCCGGCGCCGCAGGGCCTGATCCCTCCGACATCTCGGCCACCGCTGCACAACTGTCACGTTCGGCCCGGCACCGCGCGACGGCGTGTCGTAGCGTCCCGACGACCGCGGCCGGGCCCGGATTCAGAGGGTGATCCGGCAAGGCGGCCGTCAACCCGTACCCCGAAAGGTCGGTGTCAGGCGCGTCGACCACGGCCAGACGGCCACCGCCAGCCAGCGCCACGGCGAGATCAACCGGCCCCGCCACATGCAGAGCCCGCCGCACCTGCGCTGCCAGGGTTGTGAGTTCCGGGTGTCGACGACCGGGGATGTCATCAAGCAGCAGGGGCGTGGTCGGGACGACTGCGACACCGGCGATCATGCAGAGGCGGTCTGGACTGCCGGTCGTGGTGGCGGGGTCGGACCGGCCGGAGTCAACGGAGCGTCGGTGACGTGACCGAGTAGGTAATACGAGGCCGCATTCGTCACGACCACTGGCAGTGTCGCCCCCGGGACGGTGTCAGACGTCGCCGGGACGTGCACCAGCCGGTTGTGCCGTGTCCGGCCACTGATGCGCTGCGGGTCGGTCTTCGAGGGTCCCTCGAACAAGACTGATTGGACCGTGCCCAGTTGCCGTTGGTTGGAGGCCTCGCTGAGGGTCCTGGTCAGCTCCGCCAGACGTTGGAACCGCTCGTCCATGACCGCCTGCTCGACGTGGCCGTCCAGATCCACCGCCGTGGTGCCGGGGCGCTTGGAGTACTTGAACGTGTAGGCCGAGTCGAATTGGGCCCGGGCCGCCACGTCGAGAGTGGCCTGGAAGTCCTCCTCGGTCTCGCCCGGGAAGCCGACGATGATGTCGGTAGAGATGGCCACTCCCGGGATGGTCTGGCGTGCCTCGGCCACCAGGTCCAGGTAGCGGCGGGCGCGATAGCTGCGTTGCATCCGTTTCAGGATGCGGTCGCTGCCCGATTGCAAAGGCAAATGAAGTTGTTCACAGACGCTCGGGATGTCGCGCATGGCGGTGAACACGTCGGAGGTGAAGTCCTTCGGATGCGGTGAGGTGAAGCGGATGCGCTCCAACCCCTCAACCTCTCCGAGCAGGTAGAGCAGTTCGGCGAACAGCGTGCGGTTGCGTTTGGTGCCGTTGGGTGAGGGCACGATCCCGTCACGGACCAGGTCGCGTCCGTAGCTGTTGACATTTTGGCCCAGCAGCGTGACCTCGATGACTCCGTCTGCCACCAGTTCGCGGACCTCGGCGACGACGTCACCCAGCTTGCGGGATTTCTCGGGTCCCCGGAGGGACGGCACAATGCAAAAGGCGCAGGTGTTGTCACACCCGATTGAGATCGACACCCAGGCATGGTGGCGAACCTCGCGTCGGGCCGGCAGGGCGGAGGGGAACATCTCGGTGTGTTCCAAGATCTCCACCACCGGCAGGGACGCAGAGTCGGCCTGCGCCAGCAACTGCGGCAGGCGCCCCATGTTGTGGGTGCCGTAGACCACGTCGACGTAGGGCGCCTTCTCGGCCAACACGTCCTGGTCCTTTTGTGCCAAGCAACCACCGACGACGATGGTCTTGGACGGGTCAGCCAGTTTGAGGGGCTTGAGTTGGCTGAGTTGTCCGTACAACTTGTTGTCAGCGTTCTCGCGGATCGCGCAGGTGTTGAACAGCACCAGACCGGCGGACTCGGGATCTGCGGCGGGGCGGTAACCCATCATCTGCAAGACCCCGGCGGCTCGCTCGGAGTCATGCTCGTTCATCTGGCACCCGAAGGTGCGGATGAAGTAGGTCCGTGTGCTCATGGTGTCCGGTGGTGGGTCAGGGTCAGCGGGGGCCCCCGCCAGGTGCTGGTTCGTTGGTGCCGCCGAATCGTCGGGCGGGGTGCAGGGCGGCGTCCTCGACACCTTCTTCGTCCTGACGCAACGATTGACGTTCCAGAGTGCCACCCCGCCCCGCCGCGTACAGCAGTGCGGTCAGGCCACCGAATACCGCTGCTGATGTCCGGCTGTAGACCGCCATGCCAGCGAACCCGGCGAGCAGCGCCGCATAGCCGATGTAGGACCGCCACGGCGACCGACGGACGAACATCGCCGCTGCCAGCATCAACGTGGGGATGCCGATCAACATCCAGACCTGCAGCGTGTTCACGCAAACTCCTTTGAGAGCGATCTGACCCGGGGCGGGCCCACACCGCCGAGTATGCGAGCCATGCCGTTGCTTGTCGAGCCTACTGGCTGGCCGTCGCGTTACTGCAGCCTTCAGCGTGAGGAGTCGGTACCGGGACAGAAGATGTCTTCTATCCGGCAGCCAAATAGTTCAGCGATCAGGAAGGCCAACGGCAGTGAGGGATCGAATCGGCCGCGCTCGATGGAGATGATCGTTTGGCGCGATACGCCCAGGAGTTCCGCCAGGTGTGCTTGGGACCATCCGTGACTGCGACGTCTGTCGGGTAGATCGTTGTGCATGACGACTAGCGGCGGGCCATCCCCGCGACGCGTACCGCAAGGTCGATCCAGGCGGAGACCAACACAGCCAACAGGGCCGGAACCGCGGACACCTGCCAGTCCGCGACGGACAACGCAAAGAGCAGCAGCCCGGTGACGACAAAAACGTCCCTCAGTGTTCGAGATGCCGCATGCTCCAACCAATGACTCTCGATGTTGTATCTGGCGTTGCGGGAAACCTGCGCATCCACGGGCGACACGAACACTACCCACCCCAGCGCGTATGCCGGTCCAGCAGCGCACAGTCCAAAGACAGCGAAGGCCATCCACGCCTGCTCAGGCCGAAAGGCGGACGCTGTGGCGCCGGTCAAGACTGCGATCAGAAGGGCACAAGCCGCCGCCAGGCGTCCTGGTATCGCGCGACTCTGGCGACTGATCTCGGGAGTGTGTTCCATGTTGGCGGTACCTTTCACGACGATGTGCCATTGGGCCCCGTCAAACTCCTAGTCCCAGTCGCGGTCCATGGCAGTCACCTTGCGGGCCACCTGATGGGCGACCGCGCTGCTGTAGCCCCGCCGTGCCAGATAGCCCACCAACCGACCGGCCACCTTGTGCGGTTCAAGTGATGCCGGCATCTTCTGGGCCCGGGCACGGGCCAGTTCCGTGGCCTGGCCAACCTCGTCGACCTCATCCAGTGCCTGCAATGCCTGTTCGATCACCCCGTCGTCGATCTTGCGGCGCCGCAGTTCGCGCAGCAGTCGTTGCCGGCCATAGCCACGGTTGACGCCCCGGTCGTTGACCCAGGCCTGGGCGAACGCCTGATCATCGATCAGGCGCATGGCCATCG
>JBBSNE010000187.1:0-5832 GCA_038232815.1 Euzebyales bacterium
AACAGAAGAACTGGCGCCGCAGGCGCCTCCAAGCCCTTAACGGGCGAAGCCCGAACAGAAAGCGCAGCTTTATGTTGGATGTCAACAACTTTGATGAACTGAAGATCTCGCTGGCCACCGAGGACCAAATCCGGATGTGGTCAAACGGGGAGGTCCGCAAGCCCGAGACGATCAACTACCGGACTCTTCGTCCTGAGAAGGACGGGTTGTTCTGTGAGAAGATCTTCGGTCCGACGCGTGACTGGGAATGCCCCTGCGGCAAGTACAAGCGCGTTCGTTTCAAGGGCATCATCTGCGAGCGCTGTGGCGTAGAGATCACCCGGTCGAAGGTTCGCCGTGAACGCATGGGCCACATCGAACTGGCCGCCCCGGTCACCCACATCTGGTACTTCAAGGGCGTACCGTCGCGGCTGGGCTATCTGCTGGACATGGCGCCCAAAGACCTTGAGAAGGTCATCTACTTCGCCAGCTACATCATCACCTCCGTCGATGACGAGGGCCGCCAGGAAGCGCTGCCGGACCTGGAGAAAGAGATCCAGGCCGACAAGTTGCACCTGGAAAAGGCCCTGGAGTCCGAGCGTGAACAGTTGCTGAGCGAACTTGAGACCACGCTGGCCGAGATGGAGGCCGAAGGCGCCAAGTCCGACGTCATCAAGAAGAAGCGCCGTGAGATCGAAAAGCAGATCAAGGGCGTCACCGAACGGGCACAGGACCGCAACGACCGGCTTGACGACGTGTTGGACCTGTTCCGGGGCCTCAGCGTCAAACAACTGGTCATGGACGAGATGCTGTACCGGGACCTGCGTGACCGCTTCGGTGAGTTCTTCGCCGGCGGCATGGGTGCCGAAGCCATTCGCCAGTTGCTCAGCCAGATCGACTTTGAGGACGAGGCCGAGACGCTGCGCCAGATCCTTGCCGACGAAGCCGAGAAGATCAAAGCCGGCAAGCGCAAGACCCGTTCACAAAAGGCCACCCGGGCGGTCAAGCGCCTGAAGGTCGTCGAGGCGTTCCGCACCACTGGCAACGACCCGACCTCAATGGTGTTGAAGGCCGTGCCGGTGATCCCGCCGGACCTTCGTCCCATGGTCCAACTCGATGGTGGGCGATTTGCCACCAGCGACCTGAACGACCTGTACCGCCGTGTCATCAACCGCAACAACCGCTTGAAGCGACTCATCGATCTTGGCGCGCCCGAGATCATCGTCAACAACGAGAAGCGGATGTTGCAAGAGGCCGTCGACGCACTGTTCGACAACGGCCGTCGTGGACGTCCGGTCACCGGCCCCGGCAACCGGGCACTGAAATCCCTCAGCGACATGTTGAAGGGCAAGCAGGGCCGGTTCCGTCAGAACCTGCTGGGCAAGCGCGTGGACTACTCGGGCCGTTCAGTCATCGTGGTCGGTCCGCACCTGAAGCTGCACGAGTGTGGCCTGCCGAAGAAGATGGCGCTGGAGCTGTTCAAGCCGTTCGTCATGAAGCGGCTGGTCGACTTGAACTTCGCCCAGAACATCAAGAGCGCCAAGCGGATGGTCGAGCGGCAGCGTCCGCAGGTCTGGGACGTGCTGGAAGAGGTCATCGGCGACCACCCGGTGATGCTCAACCGCGCCCCCACCCTGCACCGTTTGGGCATCCAGGCCTTCATCCCCAAGCTGGTCGAGGGCAAGGCCATCCAGATCCACCCGTTGGTGTGCTCGGCGTTCAACGCCGACTTCGACGGCGACCAGATGGCGGTCCACGTGCCGCTGAGTGCGGAGGCTCAGGCCGAAGCACGGATCTTGATGCTGAGCGCCAACAACATTTTGTCACCCGCCAACGGTCGTCCGCTGGCCACGCCGACCCAGGACATGGTGCTGGGTGCCTACTACATGACCTTCGCCGACGGGATCGATGAGTTCGCATCGGCCCCGGCCAAGGGTTTCCTGGACGAGGTGCGGGACGGCAACGTCGACATCGCAAGCCTTGCCGGCGCACACGAGGCCATCATGGCGATGGACCTGAACGAGATCACCTTGCAGGACTGGGTACTGGTCCGCCTGAAGGGCAAGGTCGTCCGTGAGGACGCCCTGTTCGACCCCGTCGGCGGCGACGGCGTCAGCGAGGACTTGATCGTCGGCGAAGAGGACAACGTGCGTCTGCTGCGTGATGACACCAAAGGGCTGCGTGTCATCACCACCCCCGGGCGTGTGCTATTCAACGAGATCTTCCCAGCACGCATGCCGTACAAGAACGAGTTGGTCACCAAGAAGGGGTTGGCCAACCTGGTCAACCGGTGCGCCGACGACTTCCCGTCGTGGGAAACTGCGGAGGTCTTGGACCGGATGAAGGACATCGGGTTCACCTACAGCTCGCAGGCCGGCGTCACCGTCTCAATCGACGACGTCACCCCGCCCCCGGGCAAGCAGGAACTGGTCGACCAGGCCGACGAGGATGCTGCGGCGGTCGAGCACCAGTTCGAGATCGGCCGTCTGGCACCCGAGGAACGCCGTGAGAAGCTGATCGACATCTGGACCCAAACCAAGGACCAGGTGCAGACGGCGATGGCCGAGAACTTCGAGCAACGCGAGCGGACCAACCCCATCTGGATGATGGCCCACTCCGGTGCCCGTGGATCGATGGGTCAGCTGGTTCAGATCGCGGGTATGCGTGGCCTGGTGGCCAACCCGCGGGGTGAGATCATCGAGCGTCCCATCAAGAGCAACTTCCGTGAAGGCCTGAGTGTCCTGGAGTACTTCATCTCCACCCACGGTGCCCGCAAGGGTTTGGCTGACACCGCCCTACGGACCGCTGACTCGGGGTACCTGACCCGTCGTTTGGTCGACATCGCGCAGGACCTGATCATTCGTGAGGAGGACTGTGGGGTCACCCGCGGCATCCCGGTGACGGTCGGGGAGCGGGACAGCCAGACCATGTTCGGTCGGATCATGGCCGAAGACGTCTACTACCCGGGCACCGACGATGTGCTGGTCGGGGCCGGTACCGAGATCGCCGACGGCGAGATCCGCGCGTTGCGGTCGGTGCTGGTCAAGGGCCTGCATCCAGAAACCGCCGAGGAACTGCCGAACCAGCCCAGCGAGGCCGACCGCGACATCCGCGTGTTCAGCGTGCTGAACTGTGAGGCAGAGGTCGGTGTCTGCGCCAAGTGCTACGGCCGCGCGCTGGCCGAGGGTCGGATGGTGCAGATCGGTGAGGCCGTCGGCATCGTCGCCGCACAGTCCATCGGTGAGCCCGGTACACAGTTGACGATGCGGACCTTCCACTCCGGTGGGGTCGCGGGTGAGGACATCACCCACGGTCTGCCGCGTGTCGTGGAGCTGTTCGAGGCCCGGACCCCCAAGGGGAAGGCCGAGATCGCCCCGGTGTCCGGCGTCTTGACCATCGAGACCACCGACAAGGGCCTGGACTTGCACATCGATCCCGGCAACGAGGAGGACGTCGAGACGATCTCGGTGACCACCCGTGCCCGGATGGTGCGGATCGAAGACGAATCAGCCGCCTCGGGTGAGCGTGAACTGCAGTCCGGCGATGAGGTTCGCGTCGGCCAGCAACTGACCGAGGGTTCGATCGACCCCCACGAGAAGCTTGAGATCCTTGGGGCCCGGGAGACCCAGCGACTGCTGGTCACCGAGGTCCAGAAGGTCTACGGCTCACAGGGTGTGTCGATTCACGACAAGCACATCGAGTTGATCGTCCGGCAGATGCTGCGGCGCGTCAACATCATCGAGCCGGGCGACACCGACTTCCTGCCAGGTGAGCTGGTCGACCGTCTGAAGTTCGCCAAGGGCAACCGGGCGGCACTGGACTCCGGCGAGCAGCCCGCCAACGGCCGACAGGTCCTGATGGGCATCACCAAGGCGTCGCTCGCCACTGATTCTTGGCTGAGCGCCGCGTCGTTCCAAGAGACCACCCGGGTGCTGACCGAAGCCGCGATCGAGGGCAAGTCGGACTCCCTGAACGGTCTGAAGGAAAACGTGATCATCGGCAAGTTGATCCCGGCCGGGACGGGCCTGAAGCGCTACCGCGACATCGCGGCGGTGCCGACCGAGATGCCCCAACAGCTGATGCCGGCAGACCTGCTGGAATCCTTCGGCGAAGGCGGCGACTGGGACGCAGAAGAAAACTGGTCCGAAAGCGTCTATTGACACCAGCCTGACCATGGCAGCGGCCGGTCCTTCGGGGCCGGCCGTCTGCTTTTACGGGCGGCCCTTCCCCCACAGATTGACCCAAATCATTGTGGGTTAGCCAACCGTTTTGGTCGATCTGTGTGAGGGCGGCCCGTTGACCTGCAACCATGACGAACGGTGTCCCAAGACTTCATGCCGTAATGGTCAATCAGTGGGAGGCCGCGGCGCTTCGCGGCCTCGGCAAGCTGATCCGGGAGATTGACAGTCGTTCGCATATGCCCAAGCATATTGGGGAAGATGTATGAGTCCGACTCCGGCGGAGATCCCGTGCTTCCTCCTGCACGTTCCCGTCTCGGACCGGGATCTACTATGGATCGAGATGACGCGCTTCAGGACAGCGTTAGTGGCCCGGTGGGTGGGTCACCGCATCCACCAATCGATCTGAGGGAACCCGGTAAGTCTCAGATGTCGAGGCTGTCGCCTCTGTTTAACCCAGCGCATCGTAAGCAATTACGACGGATGAATGGTGGGGTCAGCCCCCCGCATCAAGGTGAGATCTACTTCTTGGATTTGGTTGCGGCCATCGCCAGGAGGTGGTGGGTCTTCCTACCGGTCGTCATCGTATTCGGCTTCCTGACCGTTCAAGTGCTCGACAATGTTCAACCGACCTATGGGGCTACCGCCTCCTATTTGCTCATTGCCCCTCAACCCGAGACCCCAGCTGCGGTGCTTGAGTCCCAAGAAGAGGTAGATCCTCAATCGTTTGCGGCTCTGCTCAGCGATGGGGAAGTCCGCGCGGCAGTGATCCCGCAAGGATCGGACGTCAACTACACCGTAGCGTGGGACAGGGGGGCGGTCGTGACGATCAAGGCGGCGGGGAGCAGGGGGACAGATGCCGTCACGGCCGTTCAAGCCCTCATCGACGCGGCACCGAATGTGCTCCAAGGCTACCGAGAACGGGCAGGGTTGGTCGGCCGGGCCCCCATGCTGCGGGTTCTGAGCACCCCAACGGTTGCCCCGCTTGACACTGCTCCGGATGCTCCTGACTTCACTTACGTCGCAACCGGTGCCCTAGCGCTGTACAACGAACTTCGTGTGGAGGAGAACCCCCTCGCCCAGTTCACGTACGCATCCGATGTGCTGGTCACGATATTGAAGTCTCCGCAGGCCCAATCGCAGTTTCCAGCAGCGGTCTTCGCCGTTGCTCCCGAGGCGGGAGATAGCGCGCCCATCGTGAACGTCAGGATCGAGGCTACGGATCCGGATTCCGTTCGGATCACGTCTCGGGGTTTGAAGGACCTACTAACCTCTGAGCTTGTATCCCTCCAAGATTCTCTGGAGATCACCGAAGCCCTTCGGATCAGGCTGGTGGAGATCGTCCCATCCGATGAGGTCCGATTGGTCGCAACGAACCGGGTGCGTCCGGCCATCGCTTTGGTGGTCACGGGCGTGGCCGTGGCAAGTCTCCTCGCACTTGCGATTGACGGACTGTTCCGGCGCCGCCGACTCGTGACATGAACAACGGCGAGACCCTGTTGCCGAGTTCCTCGCCGGCAACTGCCGGTGTACTGCGACCGGCGTCTCGGGCCGGGCGTGTATGCCCTGACCGAGGCGGGTCGACGACGCATCCCACTGTGTGTAGCGTCTTCTGAGATGGGCTCGACCACGTCCACCACGGTCAGCGACCCCGCAGCCGAGCAGGATCGGCGCT
>JBBSNE010000188.1:0-5831 GCA_038232815.1 Euzebyales bacterium
CTAACCATCATTGTTGATGTGTCAACTATCAGGACTATGGTGAGTGAACGATGACGGACGCGGTATGGCTGCATGACGACCAACAACGGGCATGGCGAAGTCTGGCGGCAGTGATTTTGAAGCTGCCCTCAGAACTGGAAGCGCAACTTCAGCGCGACTCCGGTATGACCCATTTCGAGTATTGGGTCCTGGCGTTGCTCAGCGAGGCCGACGACCGTCGTCTTCCGCTCAGCGACCTGGCCGGTCAAGCCAATGCGTCGTTGTCGAGACTGTCCCATGTTGTCACCAGGCTTGAGAAGAAGGGTTGGGTGACCCGCACCCGAAGCGGGGCCGACGCGCGGGTGACCTTGGCGATGTTGACCGCTGAGGGCATGACGAAGGTCACCGCCGCCGCCCCCGGCCACGTCGCCGCGGTGCGGTCGCTGGTGTTCGACGGGTTGGATGACCGGGGGGTGGCGGACCTGCGCCGGGTCTGTGACGCCATCCTGACCGGCATCGACGGGACGTGATGGCGCCGGGTGAGACGATCGTGAAGTCAGGGAAGGGACCTGTGCGATGACCGACTGGGTGGACGCCCCGTGGCTGTGGTCAGCTCGCTGGCTGTTCACACGGGGCCTGGCGATCGTCTGTGTGCTGGCGTTCGTCAACGCCCGCAACCAGTTTTCAGCCCTGCTGGGGGAGCGAGGCCTGATGCCCGCCCCGGTCTTTTTGGAACGGGTCGGGTGGCGTACCGCCCCCAGCTTGTTCCAGCTGCGCTATTCCGACCGCTTGCTGAGGGTCACAGCGTGGATTGGTGCGGCCCTCTCGGCTGGGGTGATCGTCGGCGTAGTCCAGAGCGGACCCGCCTGGCTGCCTTTGCTGGTCTGGTTGACGATCTACGCGTTGTATCTGTCGATCGTCAACATCGGCCAACGCTTCTACAGCTTCGGCTGGGAATCCCTCCTCTTGGAAGCCGCGTTCCTTGCCGCCTTTCTGGGCCCCGATGCCGCCGCGCCTCCGATCGTGATCGTGGTCGCCCTGTGGTGGCTGTTGTTCCGAATCGAGTGGGGCGCCGGGCTGATCAAGATCCGCGGCGACCGGTGTTGGCGGGACCTGACCTGCCTGTACTACCACCATGAAACCCAGCCGATGCCCAACGGCCTGTCACGCTGGTTCCACCTCCTGCCAAAATCGATCCACAAGGTGGAGGTGGCCGCCAACCACGTGGTCCAACTGGTCATGCCGCTGTTGCTGATCGTTCCTCAACCGATTCGGGGTGTGGCGGCGGCCACCATGGTCATCAGCCAAGGTTGGCTGATCGTCAGTGGCAACTTCGCCTGGCTGAACACCGTCACCTTGCTGCTGGCCCTCACCGCCGTCTGGCCCGGAGTGTTGGATGTCGTCGCCCCTGGCCCGCCGCAACAGTTGGACGCCTTGCCACTGTGGTATGACGTCGTGGTCCTGCTGGTCGGCTTGGGGATGTTGGTCTTGGCCTGGAAGCCGCTGCGCAACATGCTCAGCCGTACTCAGGCGATGAACGCAGGCTTCAACTCCTTTCACCTGGGCAACACCTATGGCGCGTTCGGGTCGATCACCCGCCGCCGGGCGGAGGTCGTGATCGAAGGAACCAGCGACCCCCACCCAGGCCCTGACAGCGAATGGCTTGAATATGAGTTCAAAGGCAAACCCGGCGATCCGTCACGACGGCCCCCGTTCGTCGCGCCGTATCACCTGCGCTTGGACTGGTTGATGTGGTTCGTGGCGTTGTCACCGGGTTACGGGCGCGGCTGGTTCACCCCGCTGCTGAACCGGCTGTTACAGGCCGACACCCACACGTTGGCCCTGTTGGGACACGACCCGTTCGATGGCGGACCACCCACGGCGGTACGGGCCAGGATCTATCACTACCGCTTCACCAGCGCTGACGAACGACGTCGAACTGGGAACTGGTGGGTCCGCACCCTGCGAGGTGACCTGACCGGAATCTGCGTCGCCCCCGGAAATAGCTGACAACCATTACCACGACCGCACCTATTTTGTTATATTGCACGCGACGGCGGCCGGTGGTCCCCCCGTATGACTGCCGGCCGTCGTCCCCAGGGGACGAAAGGGTCCCAAGGAGGTTCGTTTGAAGATCGTGATCGTCGGTGGTGGCCCGGGCGGGTTATATCTGTCCGCCTTGCTCAAACGCGCCGATCCCAAGCGAGAGGTGGTGGTGTTGGAGCGCAATCGCGCCGACGACCCCTACGGCTTCGGCGTGGTGTTCAGCGACAACACCTTGAGTTCCCTCGCTGAGGGGGACCCCGAACTGACGGCCGAACTGGGGCGGTTGGGACCCTCGTGGGACGCCATCCAGGTGCAACTTCATGACCGGGCGATGCGCTGCGGGGGGATCGGGTTCACCTCGATCTCTCGTGCTCGACTGCTGGGCATGTTGCAGGGCCAGGCGCGTGATGCGGGGGTGGACCTACGATTCGAAACGGTCCTCACCGACCGGGACGACGTCGGCGATCATGACCTGCTGGTCGCCGCCGATGGCGCCAAAAGCACCGTCCGGGGGTGGTATGGCGATGCCTTCGGCCACCACGCCGACATCGGTGACGCCAAGTTCATCTGGATGGGGACCACCAAACCGTTTGACTGCCTGACCTTTTTGTTCGAACACGACGACCACGGTGCCTACGGCGTGCATGCGTATCCCTTCGAGGATCAGACCAGCACGTTCTTGGTCGAGACCGACCCGGCAACCTGGCGGGCCGGGGGTCTGGACGCATTCGATCCCACTCAGGCGGCGCCCGGTGAGAGTGATCGCCACAGTGTGGACTACCTGGCTGACCTGTTCGCCAAGCACCTCGACGGCCACGAACTGCTGTCAAGCAACTCACGGTGGGGCAACTTTCCCACCGTTCGAAACGACCGGTGGTCCCACGGCACGACGGTGCTGATCGGCGATGCCGCCCATACCGCCCACTTCTCGGTCGGATCGGGAACCCGTATGGCCATGGAGGATGCGCTGGCACTCAGCCAGGCCCTGGACGACGCCAGTGACATCAAGACGGCGTTGACCGACTTCGAAACCATCCGCCGGCCCACCGTCGAGCGCATACAGGCGGCCGCGGAGCCCAGCCTGCGCTGGTGGGAACGCTTCGGCATGTACACGGACTGGTCGACCGAACGCTTCGCGTTTCACTTCCTGACCCGTACACCCCGGATCACCCGGGGCAGCTTGCAACGACTGGACCCGTCCTTCATCGAGCAGGTCGACAGTGCCGTTCCCCCCGTCACGAGCGAAGGGGCATCGCCGGACCCCGCGTCGGCCCCCACGCCCAATTCGCGCAGAGGTGCGACCGACCCCCCTGCGTCGCGCACCAACAGCTTGGCCTTGACCACCAACGCCGAGGGCTTCATCGACGATGATGCCGCGGTGGCCGCGGCGCACGATCTGGTCGCTGAAGGGGCCACTCACATCACGGTGTTGCTGGGGGAGAAGACCCCGCCGGAAGCCGCCGGTCGCTGGCGTTGGCGACAACTGCTGGTCAGCGAACGCATCCGACTTGAGTTGGGTATCCCGACGACCGTGGTCCTACCGGACGCCGACAGCGACATGGCCGACACCGTCGTGCAGTCCGGCCGGGCCGATATGGTGAGCAAGGCTTACGGGATGGCAACGCTATGACTCGTGGACAGGTTGATGTAGGGGGGCCGCCGGCCGACGTGGCGCGGTTGTATCGCGACAAGGGATACTGGAGGGGCCAGACGCTGGGAGAGGCGCTGCATGAATGGTCGACGCCCCGCCCCGACGCCCCCGCCCTGCTGCACGGCGACAACCAGATGACCTACGCGGAACTGGACGCGACGGTCGACCGGGTGGCCTATGGCCTGTTGAAGCTTGGTCTGAACGAAGGGGACCGGGTCGTCCTGCATCTGCCGAACACCCTCGAGTTCGTGATCCTGGCCTTTGCAATGATGCGGATCGGTGTCGTCGCAGTCTTTGCCTTGCCCGACCACCGCGAGCACGAACTCAGCCACTTCGTCGCCACGGCACAGGCCTGTGGCTACGTGATCCCTGCGTCCTACCGGGGCTTTGACGAGCAGGCCCTGGCCAAGCGCCTAACCCAGACCCATCCGGACCTTCGTCATGTGATCGTGGTCGGGGACGACGTGCAGGACGGGTTCACCCCGTACTCCGACCTGATTGCGCACGACCTGGACCCGACGCAGGCTCGTGATGCCGTGAAAGCCCACCGTCCCGATCCTGACGACGTGGCGTTCTTCTTGTTGAGCGGAGGGACCACCGGGTTGCCCAAGCTGATCCCTCGTACCCACAACGATTACGTCTACAACGTCACCGCCAGCGCCGAACTGTGCCAGATGAACACCGACACCGTCTACCTGGCCGCGCTGCCGGTGGCGCACAACTTTCCCTGGGGCTGCCCCGGACTGTTGGGTGCGTTGTCCGCCGGCGGCAAGGCAGTCCTGACCCAAAATCCCAGCCCGGTGGAAAGCTTCCCACTGATTGCCTCCGAAGGCGTCACCATGACCGCGCTGGTGCCGGCGCTGGCCATCCGCTGGATGGATGCGGTCGCCGACGCCGGGTCCCAGACCGATCATGACCTGTCCAGCCTGCGCGTGCTACAGGTGGGCGGCGCAAAGTTGAACCCCGAGGCCGCCCGACGCGTCTGCCCGACCCTTGGTGCCACCCTCCAGCAGGTCTTCGGCATGGCAGAGGGGTTGTTGAACTACACCCGTTTGGATGATCCTGATGAGGTGATCGTCAACACCCAAGGCCGGCCGTTGTCCCCCGATGACCAGGTCCGTGTGGTCGACAGCGACGGCAACCCCGTCCCCGACGGACAGTCCGGACGGCTGGAGACCCGTGGCCCCTACACCATCAGCGGCTACCACAATGCCGGTACGGCCAATGCCGAAAGTTTCACCGCCGAAGGCTTTTATCGTTCAAGTGATGTGGTCCGTCGCGATGCCGCAGGCAATTTGACCGTCGAGGGCCGGGTGGCCGATTTCATCAACCGGGGCGGCGAGAAGTTCTCCGCTGAGGAGGTCGAGAACCACATCCTGGCCCACCCCGCCGTCACCAACGTGGCCGTCGTCGGTATGCCCGACCGCGAGATGAACGAACGCGGCTGCGCCTACATCGTGCTGCGCCCGGACCAGACCGTCGATCTTGACTCGCTGCGGACCTTTTTGACCGACCGCGGACTGGCCCGGTTCAAGATCCCCGACCGTCTGGAAGCGGTCACCGACCTGCCCATGACCAAGGTCGGCAAGGTCAGCAAGGTTGCCTTGCGTGAGGACATCTCCAAAAAATTGGCCGACGAAGGAGTGCTGTGATGGAAACCAAAATCGATGCCGATGTTCGCTTCCCCACCGAGACCGAGTTGGGGGCCGACACCGATCTGGATGAGATCGAAAAGATTGCGGATTTCTACCGCGACCTGGACCACAACGATTTGCAGCCCTTGTGGACCCAGAACAAACAGTTGATGCCACTGGAGCCTCCGGCGCGGATGACGCCGTACCTGTGGAAGCGCAAGCCGATGGTGGCCCTGGCCGAGCGGGCCGGGGAGTTGATCACGATCAACCGTGGCGGTGACCGACGAGTGTTGTCGTTGGCCAATCCCTCTCTGGGCGGGGTGCCCTATGCCACCCCGACCCTGTGGGGCGCGATCCAGTACCTGAACCCGCACGAGTCCGCCCCGGGCCACCGCCACACCCCAGGCGCGATACGGTTCGTCCTCGAGGGCACAGGTACCTGGACCACTGTGGACGGTGATGCCATCGACATGGAGGAGGGGGACCTGATCCTGACCCCGCCATGGCACTGGCACGACCAC
>JBBSNE010000189.1:0-5807 GCA_038232815.1 Euzebyales bacterium
CATCCCGTACCGTCAGACCACCAGGAGCCCGCCGTCATGTCCATCCTTGATCTGTTCAGTCTGAACGGCCGTGTGGCGATCGTCACCGGCGCCTCGTCCGGATTGGGGGTCCACGCCGCCACCGGGATGGCCGAGGCGGGGGCCGACCTGGTACTGGTCGCCCGCCGCGCCGAACGGCTGGCCCAGACCAAAGAGCAGGTGGAGGGGTTGGGACGCGAATGTGTCGTCGTGACCGGAGATGTCGCGGACCCCGACACCGCCACGCGGACCGTCGATGCGGCCATGGAAACGTTCGGGAAGGTCGACGTGCTGGTCAACAACGCCGGCATCGGCACCGCCGCCCCGGCGACCCGCGAGACACCCGAGGAGTTCCGCAAGGTCATCGACATCAACCTGAACGGCTCGTACTGGATGGCGCAGGCCTGCGGCCGGGTGATGGAGCCCGGCTCGTCCATCATCAACATCTCCTCGATCCTGGGGTTCACCACGGCGGGATTGCCGCAGGCCGCGTATGCCTCCTCCAAAGCGGCGGTGGTGGCGATGGCGCGTGACCTGGCCCAGCAGTGGACGGGTCGAAAGGGGATCCGCGTCAACTCCATCGCCCCGGGGTTTTTCGAGTCCGAGATGACCGAGCAGTACCCCGACGGCTACATTGAAAAGATGATGGGCCGGGTGCCGGCGGGCCGCAAAGGCCATCCGGAGGAGTTCGTGGCGGCCGTCATCTACCTGGCCAGTGACGCGTCAGGCTATTGCACCGGCATCTGCCTCCCGGTCGACGGCGGGATTTTGACGACCTGATCAGACCAGGTTGACCGCACGGACCGCGGTGGCGCCGATCGCGGTGGCGATGTCGTCCAGGACATCGTCGGGGATGGCGGAGTCCATGGTCATGGCCACCAGTGCCTCACCACCGGAATTGGTGCGACCGACCTGCATCGAGGCGATGTTGACCTGTGCCTCACCCAACCGGCCGCCGACCACGCCGACCACACCGGGCTTGTCGGTGTAGCGAAAGAACGCCATGTGGTCCGCCGGTTCCATGTCGATGCCAAAGCCCCACACCTCGACCAGCCGGGGTTTGTGATTGGGCCCGACCAAGGTGCCCGACACCACGTTGTCGCCCGCGGCCAAACGGACCAAGGACACATAGTCCTGGCTTTCGGCGCTGGTGAGGGTCGACAGGGCCACGTCCCGTTCCTCAGCGATCAACGGCGCGTTGACGAACGTCACCGGTTCGTGGACCACATCGGTCAACAGCCCGCGGAGGGCTGACAGGTTCAGGGCCTGTGTCTCCTCGTTTGCGATCCGGCCGTGATACTCGACGCACACCTGTCCGGTCGTCTCCTTGCCGCCGCCGATGGCGGTGAACAGCCGCCCCAGGGTCTCGGTCAGCGGCATGTACGGCTTGATCGCGTCGGGGATGCCCCCGCCGACCTGCACGTTGACGGCAGAGGGGACGAATTCGCCGTCCAGTGCCAACGCCACGGCCTCGGCCACCTGGGTGCCGGCCTTGTCCTGTGCCTCGTCGGTGGAGGCACCCAGGTGTGGGGTGGCGACCAGGTTGTGCAATTGCAGCAACGGGCTGTCACCCAACGGTTCGTTGTCGAACACGTCCAGTGCGGCACCGCGGATCCAACCCTCGGCCAGGGCGGTGTGCAGGACGGCCTCGTCGACCAGGCCACCCCGGGCCGCGTTGACCAGCAAGCCGTTGGGACCAAGCGCCTGAAGTTCGGCCTTGCCGACGATGCCGGCCGTCTCCGGCGTCTTCGGCAGGTGGATGGTGACGATGTCGGCCTGCTCGCACACCTCGTGCACGGTCGGTACCAGTTGGACGCCCAAGCGGCCGGCACGTTCAGCGGTCACGTAGGGGTCATAGGCGATCAACCGGACACCGAACGCCATCAGGCGTTGGGCCACCAGCGTGCCGATTCGCCCCAGCCCCAGGACCCCGACGGTTTTGCCCGCCAGCTCCACGCCTTTCAGTTTCGACCGCAACCACTCCCCCTCCCGCAATGAGGAGTCGGCCTCGGGGATGCGGCGGGCCAGGCTCAGCAGCAGGGCCACGGCGTGCTCGGCGGCGGAGATGATGTTGGATTGCGGGGCGTTGCAGACCAAGACCCCGCGGGCGGTGGCGGCCTGGATGTCGACGTTGTCGAGTCCGATCCCGGCCCGGGCCACGACCTTCAGCTTGTCGGCGGCGGCCAACACGTCGGCGTCGATGGTGGTGGCCGAGCGGACCACGACCGCGTCATAGGCGCCGATGATCCTGACCAGTTCGTCTTTGGGCAGGCCGGTGCGGACATCGACATCGAACCGCTCGTTCAGCAGATCAACGCCGGCATCGCTCAAGGCATCGGCAACAAGGACCTTCATGGGGTGTCAGGCTTTCTGTTCGAGCGGGGCGTGCAGAGAACCACAATAGGCGACCGACTGGTCAGGCATGCCCCGGGTGAAGATTGGCCCAGATCTCCCGTGTCGCCGTGGAGCGGTTCAAGGTGTAGAAGTGAATACCGGGTGCCCCACCGTCCAAGAGTTCAAGGCACAGGTCGGTGGCGACCTCCACTCCGACTGCGCGGACCTTGTCAGGATCGTCCTCGACCGCTCGCAACCGCTCGGCGATGTCGTCGGGGAAGGCGGCCCCGCTGAGTTCGGTGAACCGGGTGATCTGGCCGACGTTGGTGACGGGCATGACCCCCGGGATGATCGGGGCGGTGTTGCCATGTGCCCGGACCCTCTCGACGTGGGTGAAGTAGTCCTCGGCCTGGAAGAACAACTGGGTGACGGCGAAGTCTGCGCCGGCATCAAGCTTCGCGGCCAGGTTCCGGGCGTCGACGTCGCGATCCGCCGACTCCGGGTGCCCTTCAGGAAACGAGGCCACGCCGATGGAGAAGTCCCCGCGTTTGCGCAGGAACCGAACCAGTTCGTGGGCATAGCTCAGCCCGCCGTCGGTGGCGACCCAGCGCTCGTCGGTTCCACCGGGCATGTCCCCCCGCAGCGCCATGATGTTTCGTACGCCGGAAGCGGCCAACTCATCCACCACTTGCTCGATGTCCCTAACCGTGGCGGCCACACAGGTCAGGTGGGCCATCGGCACCATCGAGGTCTCCTCCGCGATACGCCGGACGACCCGCAGGGTGCCGTCCCGCGTGGAGCCCCCCGCGCCGTAGGTCACCGACACAAAGGTCGGATTCAGCGGTTCGAGCTCCGTGATCGCCTGGAACAGGTTCTGTTCCCCCTTCTCCGTCTTGGGGGGAAAGAACTCGAATGAGAACGACGGTTGATCGGGCCGCAGCAGGTCTCGGATGAATGGCACCCGAACCAGCCTACGCACCTGCCAACGATCCGGTCACAGGTGGCGGGTGAAGCGTTCGGGACTGTCAAGCATTGCCCGCCACAAGCCCACCAGCTCGCAGTCGTCATAGGTGACCTCGCGCCGGCCCCACTCCCCAATCTCCCAAATTGTTGCGCCCGGCAATGCGACCAGCAATGGGGAATGCGTTGCCACGACGACCTGGGACCCCTCGCGCACCATGTCACCCAGCAGTGCCACGAGTCCCAACGAGGAGGTGAATGACAGCGCCGCTTCGGGTTCGTCCATGAAGTACACGCCGATATCGGCGAAGCGCTCCCGCAGGACGGCCAGAAACGATTCGCCATGGGAGCGGGCGTTTAAGTCAGACAGCTCGCCGGTGCGGTCCGGATAGTCGCGCAGGTAGGTGTGCATCAGCTCTGCACGCAAGAAAAATCCCGCGGGCGAGGCACCGGGGGCGGTGTCCAATCGAAGGTTCCACCGCAGCGGACTGTCCTCCGGGGCCCCTACGGGACCAGTGACGTTCATCATCTTGGTGGCATGGCCGGTACGCGGATAGATGGCCGCAAGAGCTTCGACGAGGGTGGACTTTCCTGACCCGTTCTCCCCGATCAAGAAGGTCACGCCATCTGGCACCTGGACGGCGCCCTCGGCGATCAACTGACGGACCACAGGGACGGTGTAGGGCCACTGGGACTCATCTGGAGGGTGGGTGCGGCTGGGCGACCACCTGACCTGCTTGATGTGGCGTGCCATCGACAGATGCTATGTCTGCTCAGATGCTATGCCTGCTCAGATGCTATGTCTGCTCAGATGCTATGCCTGCTCAGATGCCCCGTGCGACCCAGCGGCCGTCGTCGTGTGCCAGTTGTAGCGGCAGGCCGAACAGGTCTGAGAGGGCGTGGGCGGTCAGAACTTGCTTGATCGGGCCGGCCTGTCGGATCGTTCCGTTCGCGACAAGGGCGACGTGGGTGAACCCGGGTGGGATCTCCTCGACGTGATGGGTCACCAGGACGATCGCTCGCATGGATTCATCCCGGGCAAGTCGTGACAGTGTGTTCAACAGCAGCTCTCGGCCGGCGATGTCGAGGGCCGCGGTGGGCTCGTCGAGGAGTAACAGTTCCGGGGCGGCGACCAGCGCCCGGGCCAGTTGGACCCGGCGTCGCTCCCCTTCGCTGAGCACCGCCAACTGACGGTCGGCTACCGCGCGCAATCCCACTTGGGCCACCGCTTGGTCGACCGCCGCCCACCCGTCCTCGTCGACCTTCAGTCGCCAGTCGATCAGCATGGCCGACAAGCCGGTGGCGACCGCGGACCGCACCGTCATGCGCTCGTCGGTCAGACGTTCAAGGGTGCTGGACGTCACCCCGATACGGCGCCGCAGCCGGTCAACGGGTGTGCGGCCCAGCCGCCCCCCCAGCACCGTGACCGTTCCGCTGGACGGCAGTTCGTAGGTGGAGGCCAAACGCAAGATGGTCGACTTGCCGGCGCCGTTCGGGCCCAGGACGATCCACCGTTGGCCAGCACGCACGGTCCAAGACGTGGGACGCAATACCGGCTGGCCTTGGCGTGTCAGGGTGGCCTTGTGCAGCTGGAGGACGATGTCACCGTCTGGTTGCGGCCCCGCCCGGGCGTGATCCGGGCTGGCTACTTCTGCAGCCAGCTCATCATCCCGCGCAGTTCCTGTCCAACGTGCTCGATCTGATGGTCGGCGGCGCGGCGGCGCATGGCCTTGAACGACGCCTGGTTGGCCTGGTTGTCCAGGATGAAATCGCGCGCGAACTGGCCGCTCTGGATGCGGGACAAGATCCCCTCCATCCGGGCTTTGGTGTCGTCGTCGATGACCACGGGGCCAGAGACGTAATCGCCGTACTCCGCGGTTTCTGAGATCGAGTGGCGCATCCCGGCCAGCCCTCCCTCATACATCAGGTCGACGATCAGCTTCAGCTCGTGCAGGCATTCGAAGTAGGCGATCTCGGGCTGGTAGCCGGCCTCGACCAAGACCTCGAATCCGGTTTGAACCAGTTGCGAGGCGCCGCCGCACAACACGGCCTGTTCGCCGAACAGGTCGGTCTCGGTCTCCTCTTCGAAGGTGGTTTCTATGACTCCGCCGCGGGTGCCGCCGATGGCCTTGGCGTAGGCCAGCGCCACATCACGGGCCTGGCCGCTGGAGTCCTGATGGACGGCGATCAGGCAGGGCACACCGGCGCCTTCGGTATAGACACGCCGGACCAGGTGTCCCGGCCCCTTGGGGGCGACCATGCAGACGTCGACGTCCTCGGGCGGTTCGATCTGGCCGAAGTGGATGTTGAACCCGTGGGCGAAGAACAGGGAGTTGCCGGCTTCAAGGCCGGGTGCGATGTCGTCGTGGTACAGCTTCGACTGGGTCTGGTCTGGAACCAGGATCATGATGATGTCGGCCTGCTTGGCGGCGTCGGCGACGGTGGCGACGTCAAGGCCCGCCTCTTGGGCGTCCTGGCGACTGCGTGATCCCTCG
>JBBSNE010000190.1:0-5802 GCA_038232815.1 Euzebyales bacterium
GTGCTGGTTCGCATGCACTCGGAGTGCTTGACCGGTGACGTGTTCGGATCCCTCCGCTGTGATTGCGGTTCGCAGTTGCATGATGCGATGCGCCAGATCGCCACCAAGGGTGAAGGGGTGGTGGTCTACATCCGTGGCCACGAAGGCCGGGGCATCGGGATCATGCACAAGTTGCAGGCCTACAAACTGCAGGATGCGGGACGGGACACCGTTGAGGCCAACCTTGATTTGGGCTTCCCGGCCGATTCGCGCGACTACGGAACCGGGGCGCAGATTTTGGTCGATCTGGGCCTGTCGACCCTGCGCCTGCTGAGCAACAACCCCGCCAAGCGGGCCGGCTTGGAGGGTTACGGACTTGAAATCGTCGAACGTGTGCCGATCGAGATGACGCCGACAGCGGAGAATTTGCGGTACCTCCAGACCAAACGAGACCGTATGGGGCATACCCTGTCGCAGCTGGGACCTGCGGAGAGCCCTGATTCCTCCGAACAGACGACGGACAAGGATGCTGGCGATGCGAGTGCATGAGGGCGGTCTGGAAGGCGACGGATTGCGCGTTGCGATCATCGCGAGCCGGTTCAACGACACCGTGGTGCAGCGGTTGGTGGACGGGGCGGTGTCGTGCCTGACCAAACACGGCGTCAGCGACGATGCCCTCGATGTCTATTGGGTGCCGGGGGCGTGGGAGATCCCGTTGGTGGCAAAAAAGCTTGCGTCGTCGGGTGGTGTGGATGCGGTGGTGGCGCTCGGGTTGGTTGTTCGTGGCCAGACCGCTCACTTCGACTACGTCGCGGGTGAGGCGGCGGCCGTGGGTCGGGTGGCGTTGGAAACCGGGGTGCCCATCTCGTTTGGGGTGCTGACCACCGAGAACTGGGAACAGGCTACCGACCGATCGGGCGGCAAGATGGGCAACAAGGGCTGGGAGGCCGCCATGGCGGCACTGGAAACCACCAACCTGCTGAAGGCAATCTGAGGACAGTGCCTGTGGGGCAGTCGTTGGACGGATGGGGCCGTGGCGCACGCAGCATCGCCATGGTGGCCGGCATGTTCGTGTTGCTGTCGCTGTCCGCCACCACGGCCGCCGCGCGCCCTCTGGAGGCGTCGGGGTTTGAGCAGGGGACTGAGCGCCATTACATACGTGGTGGGCTATGGCCCGAGCCCGTTGGACCGACGGCGATCACCCAGCCCGACGGTCGTACTGTCTACACAACGGAGTTTTCTCCGTTCGCAACGGTCGGACAGATCACCTTGAGCCATCCGGCACAGACTGTGGAACGCATCGGATTGCACCAGTCAAACCATGAGGGGGCGCGTGATCTGCAGGTGACCGCTCAGGCGGCCGGTCCGGTGGTGCTCGAGTCACGTGGGCGAGAATCGGGTCTCCAGAGTGCCGCGGACATCGTGGTGGCCCCAGACACCGAGATCCGTTCCCCGGTATCGGGCACCGTGCTTCGATCGGGGACGTATGTGCTGTACTGCGACTACTCCGACGACTTCGCGGTGATCGCCCCTGACGAACAGCCTGATTGGGAGGTCAAGGTGCTGCACATCGATGGTGTGACGGTGGCCCCCGGCGAGTACGTCCAGGCGGGCATGACGGTGATTGCAGGCCGGGCGACCGTGCTGCCGTTCGCGTCGCAAGTGGATGACACCACTGCGGACCCGCCTTGGCCACACACCCACATCGAGGTCATCGATCCGTCCATTCCCAACGTGCCAAACGGTGGCTCGGGGAGCGATTGTTGATGGACGTGAACAGCGGTGCTTGACCCGGTTCTGGCTGAGCTTCGCGTGCGCATCGACGAACTGGACGCGGCGTTGATGCAGTTGATGAAAGAGCGTTTCGAGGTCACTCGCAGGGTCGGCGCACACAAGCGGAAGGTCGGGATGCCGCCGGCGGACCCCGGACGGGAGCAGACCCAGATCGCCCGCTTGCGGCGCCTGGCCGAAGAAGCGGACCTGGACCCGGCGTTCAGCGAAAAGCTTCTCCGCTTGATCATCGACGAAGTCATCCGCGACTACGCCCGCGCTGCCAGGTGACGGGGCGGGGAGGTCAGCGGGGGATGTCGGGGCGGTCCTGGACCGCGCGGGTCCGCACCGTGTAGACCGAGTCGCCCGACAGGATCCCGCCCCGCCCGAACAAGCGGCCACCCTCCCAATTGGACAGGCCCAGTTCGGGCTTGCCCAAGGCGTACTGCCCATCGACCCAGCGGGTCAGGCCGTTCCCGACGAACGGAGCATCGATGGTGTCAAAGAAGCGTTGATGTTCGGCCGGGTCCCCAGAAATCAGGCTGGCGACGAACCGGGGACTCTGGGCGTTGAAGAGGCCGATGGCCTCGGCGACGGATTCGACCACGACCAGGGTGACCTCGGGGGATTCCTCCCACTCCCACTCCTGCCCCAGACGGTCGGCGTCGATCGGTTCGGCCTGCGCCTCCTCGCTGTCCCCATCGGCACGGGCGATCGGCACCCGGCGTTCGAACCACTCCTCCGGGACGTACTGAATCGAGGTTTCTTCCACATGCAGTTTCGGTTCCACGCCCCGTGCGTCACCGGCTGTGGCCAAGGCATCCAGAAACACCGGCACCAATACGTCTGCCCGGTCAGCGGTGATGGCACAGGTGTTGAGGGTGTTGCAAACCTTGCGGTCAAGCGACCGGGTCACCGCCTGGCCGAAGTCGTCGGGATCAGCCGACGAGCCGGCCACGATCCATGCTCCGCCCGTTCCGTGCAGGCTGACCGGAATGCCCGCCAGGCGCGCGACCGACCCGAGCATCCGTGTGGCGGTTCCTGACCCGCGGGCCACGGCCAGGGACAGACGCGGGTCGCTGAACAGTGCCCACCCCGCCGCCCGTGCGGGGGAGTCGACCAGGGCCGCCGCCCCGGACGGCAACCCCGTCGAGGCCAGGGCCGGCCGCAGGGCGTGTTTCACTATTGCTCGGGCCGTTCCCAAGGCGTCAGAACCGATCCGAAACACCACGGTGTTGCCACTGCGCAGCACCCCGCACGCGTCGGCGAAGACGTTGGGACGCCCCTCGAACACAAACCCCACCACGCCCAGACGATCTCTCACCTGGTCGACCCGCCAGCCATCGTGTGTGACGCTCTCCATGACCTGCCCCCGCCCGCCCTCGGCCTTTTGCCAGCCGCGCAAACCCTCGATCATGTCTCGACGCATCCGCTCATCAAGTACCAGGCGGGTTGTGGACCGCCCGCGCTTTTCGGCGTCGGCAACGTCTTGTTCGTTGGCTGTCGCGATTGCGGCGAAGTCGGTGTCGTCGGCCAGACTGTCGGCGAACGCCGCGTAGAACGCAGAGATCTGTTCGTCGGTGACCGTGCCCATGGCAGCGAAGGCCTCTACCGCGTCGCCCACCGCGTCGCGGGCTGCCTGACGCTCGGCCGCCGGGACATGCAACACCTCGCCGCTGCCAGGCATCACCAACAAGGCGTCGCCGGCCCGAAAAGCATCGGCGATGTCAGGCGGCACGGTTGTGACGCGGTCGCCTCCCACGACCAAGGGCATGCCTGCGGTCAGGCTCTCGAGCGGTTCCATCTGCGCTGCCATGGCTGTGACGCTACCGCCCCCGTGCCCACCCTTGCTTGACGTGTCAAAAACTTGAGGGGTGTGCGAGGCAACTACACCTGGGTCGCAGCCTCCAGTACCTCACCGGAGCGCATCCGGACACCGTCGGCGCAGCGAGCCTCGATCGTGCCAGAACCGAACTGTTCGTCATACAACACGGCGTACGCGCCGCCTCGGGCCAGCAACTCTTTGTGCGTCCCCCGTTCGATGATTTGCCCGCGGTCAACGACGAAGATCACGTCGGCCGCAAGGATCGTGGACAGGCGATGGGCAACCGCCACGGTCGTCCGCCCCTCCATGAGCCGTTCCAGCGCCTGTTGCACCACCCGTTCGTTGACGGTGTCCAACGCGCTGGTGGCCTCGTCGAGCACCAGGATGCGCGGGTCGGAGATGATGACCCGGGCGATGGCCAGGCGTTGTTTCTCGCCCCCGCTCATCCGGTACCCACGTTCGCCGACCATGGTCTCAAACCCATCCGGCAACTCCCGGATCCGTTCCAGGATCGAGGCCGAGGCACAGGCAGTCTCAATCTCTTCCTGCGTCGCCTCAGGCCGCCCGTAGACCAGATTTTGACGGATGGTCGAATGGAACAGGTGGGTTTCCTGGGTCACCATGCCGATCTGGCGGGCCAGGCTGTCAAGCGTCACATCGCGAACGTCCTGGCCGTCGATGAGGATGGCTCCTCTGGTGACGTCGTACAGACGGGGCAACAGGTAGGTCATGGTGGTCTTCCCGGCCCCCGATGCCCCCACCAGCGCTGCCAACTGGCCGGGTTCGATCTGTGCGGTGACGTCGCGCAGTGTCCAGTCGTCGGCCGTTAGGGCGTCCCCGTCGTCGTCGTATTGGAACCAGACACCGTCGTAGGTGATCCGTCCGTCGACATCGCCCAGGTCCACGGCCTGCGCGGGATCAACAATCGTCTGCTTCAGGTCCAAGTATTCAAAGATTCGTTCGAACAACGCCAGTGAGGACTGCACCTGGACGCTGACCTCAAGCGTCCTGGCGATGGGGAAGAACAGCCGGGCCTGCAGGGTTGTGAAGGCCACGACGTCGCCCTGCGTCAGCCCCTCCCCGCCGAAGAGGCCGCCCGCCAATCCCTGCCCCCCGTCAAGCAGATACCCCGCGGCGACGTAGACCAACACCGGGGTGATGGCAAAGAACGCCTGGATCAATGCGAAGAACGATCGGCCGATCATTTGTTGACGCACCTGCAGGTCAGCCAAACGGCCGGAGGATTCGGTGTACCGCTGTATCTCCGCCTGTTGTCGCCCGAAGGTCTTTGACAACAAGATCCCACTGACGCTGAGCGTCTCCTCCGACATGGCCGACAGGTCAGCAAGTTCCACCTGGGTGGACTTGCTGATGACCCGCCGGGCCTGCCCGACCTTGCGGGACAGCCACACGAACACGGGGATCATCCCAAGGCTCAGGACCGTCAACGGCCAGGACAAGACCGTCATCGCGATCACGGTTGACAACAGGACGACAGCGTTTGACAGCAACGTCGAGGCGGTGTCGGTCACCACGGCCTGCACGCCGCCGACATCGTTTGCCAGTCGGGATTGGATCTCACCGGTCCTGGTGGCGGTGAAGAAGCGCAGTGGCATGCCCTGCAGATGGCTGTACAGACGATTGCGAAGGTCCTGCATCACCCGTTGGCCCACAACGTTTGTGACGTATGTCTGATAGATCGACAGGCCGGCGCTCACCAGTGGCAGGGTGATCATGATGGCGGCCAAGCGCCACAGCAGGTCAAGATCGGGTCCGCCGTCGGCGAACAACGCGTCGTCAAAGACCACCTTGACCAACAACGGGTTGACCACGCCCAAGGCGGCAGTGACCAAGATCAAACCGACAACGATTGTGACTCGGGTCTTGTAGGGCCTGAAGCTCGCTGCCACCCGTCGCAACAACCCCGGATCTCGTGTTCGCCTGCCCTTTGGGGCCACAGGATCAGGATCAGGCATGGCCGACATGATGCCTGCTACGAACAGCCCGCGCTTACAGCATTACGGTGCGGGAGCCCCCGGGTGTGTGGGATCCTGCCCCTGACGTCATAGCACGATCCGACACAGTCGTTGAGGGTTCAGGGCTACCATCCGTGGAGGAGTACCAAGCCGGAGGTGTGTCATGGCCAAGCAGTACGCACGGATCAGTGACCCGTTGGCACGGTTCATCGACGCCCAGAAGATGTTCTTCGTGGCGACGGCCGCCCCCAC
>JBBSNE010000191.1:0-5763 GCA_038232815.1 Euzebyales bacterium
CGAAGCGCTGCTCTCCGTCGAGGAGTTGGCGGACTACCTCGGTCTGCCCGTGCAGACGATTTACGAAAGCCGCAACGCGCTCGACGAACGGCAACAACTCATCGAACAGCGCGCTCACGTGCTTGTCCGAGCCGCGATCGCCGACCAAGAGCCATGGATCCGCCACCTCGCCAGTCCACCACGCGATCCCGCGCGCCACGCCGCCACCGTGGCTGCCTACCGCGACCGCTACCAGATCACGGCCCCCAGCCCGCTTGGCGGGCCACCGGTGGCCCGTGCCCAGAAGGCCGACTCGGCCGCAGCACGACACGCTGTCCGTCTCGCCCACCACATGTCCGTCGTCCAACCACATGTTGAGCCCACCGGCTTCAGTAGCCACGCCCCTGTGAGCCGACACGACGCCCCGTCTCTGTGATATCGGGGGATAGGCGATGATTTATGCGGGGAGACAAAGGGGCCCCTTGGATCCTGTCAGGGTCCCAGTGGAGTCGCCCGAGCCGGCGGCCCTATAGCGAAGGTAACTTGCGAAGGCCCGAACTCAGTGGTCGCAGACACGAACGTGTGCCGTCTGTAGCGCAGGGTCTCCTCGCAGGGCTAACCTGCGGGGGCGAGATCAAGATGGTCGAGGAGTCGTCGTCGTGTTGCAGTCGAAATTGAATGGATCGAACAACCGCTCAAACATTCCTCGCACCTTGACTGCTCGTTGGAGGGGAAAGACTGTCGATAGACTAGCGCCCAGGCTGCGGCGATGGCCATTATCTGGGGATTGCCGGACGACGTCGCGGGCTGCCGTATCCTTCGGGTGGTGTGGTGGCTGACGGAGATCTCGTTGGAGTTTTCTCACGGCCGGCGCGCGGGGCAACCGCCCTTGGTGGCCAGTTGTAGTGGCCGTAGTCCGTGTGACCGGTGCCGTGCTACTCGCCCTCCACGTCTGAGAGTAGCCCCAAGCCCGGCCCGTCGGCATGCCCGCCTGCTGGGTGGAGCAGCCTAGACCGCGGATCGGACTGCGTTTATGACTTCGTTGATCTCAGCGGTGGACGCACGGTGCAGCAACTCGGGGTCCGCTTCGTCGATGCGATGGTGGGCCAAGGCATCCCTAATCCCTGCCAACGAGGACCACGGCTCGAGGCCGACATCGATTCCTCCCGCTTGCATATACGCCTTCGCAGCATTCCCGGCAACTACCCAGTAGCGCTCGATGGCTCGAAGCAGTACCCGATTCTCATCGAGGTCCTCGACCGATCGACCTGCTGCAAGGGCGGCAACCCGCTCAAGCGCGGCCGTGATCGCGTCGGCGTAGGTCAAAGAGCGGTGGTCTCCCAGCCTGCAGCCGCTGGGTTGGTGTCAAAGAACACACGGACGTGGTGTCCGACGATGGTTCTAAGTTGTGTGGTCACCCTCCCGAGTGTGAGAAGGGAGGGGCTGGGGCTGTGCACGACGACGGTCCCGTCAGCAGTAACCTTGGGGTCGTCGACACCCTCCCGCCTTAGCGCCTGGCGGATCGCTCGGGCATGCTGGTCGACCTCGTCGCGATCAGCAACCCGTTCGGCCTGCCCAACACTCATGACTACAGACTATCGACGAAAATGCGTCGAGCGCTGCGGTGGCGCAGTCGTAGCCCGGCGATGCGGGCCATCAGGTCAAGCTCCACGGGCCAGGCGTAGCGGAAGGGGATCGAGCGCAGGGTCATCTCGGGCCCGGGACCGCGTTGGCGGTAGTGATGGGAGACCAGGCCTTGGTTGACGACGTCGTATTTATCGATGCCGAGGTGTTCTTGTGACACGGTGAACGGCCTGAAGCGATGACCGGGTGGCAGTCATTGAAGGTCGGGGATGCCTACTTCGACCACGAAGCTGCCCGCACGAAGGTGGGCCGATGCAGTCTGGAACACGGCGATCTGGCCGTCTGGTGAGGTGACGTTGCGGATGGTGTTGAACACCAGGTAGACCAGCGCGAACGTCCTGCCGAGCCGGGCGGTTGTCATGTCGTCCACGACGGCCGGGATCTCCTGACCGCCTGGCTTGTGTCGCATCTGCTCGATCATGGCAGCAGACAAATCGATGCCTTCGACGTGAACCCCCCTCTGGGCCAGCGGGATGGCGACGCGACCTGTGCCGATTGCAAGTTCCAGCGCCCCGCCATCCCCTGCGAGATCAGCAAGCAGGTCGACGGTCGGGTCAAGGACCTTGTCGGAGAACATCGGGTCATCAGGATCGTCGTAGGACTCGGCAACACCAGGACCGAAGTAGTCAGGACTGTTGGTCATCACCACAATCATTTCACAACGCCGGTGGTCGACGGAAGGTTTGAGGCAAGCATGACTGCTCGCGATCTGTTGACCGAGGTGTTCGCCGCACTCGCCCACCCGACCAGGCGTGACATTCTCGATCGTTTGGCGGTCGAACCGCTGAATGTTGGCAAGTTAGCCAGCCGGTACGACGTATCAGCTCCCGCGATCTCACAACACCTCAAAGTGTTGGAACGGTCCGGCTTGATCGAACGCGCAGTCCATCAACAGTGGCGCACGTGCTCGCTGAGTGAGGACGGTCTGGACGACGCGGCTGAGTGGATCGCTCGCCACCGCGCTGATTGGACCGAACGCTTCGACCTCCTCGACGAACGCATCCGCAGCAAACGAATGGACGACCAATGAACAGCTTCACGCTCGAACGACGCTCGAGGCATCTCCAGATGAACTGTGGGGGGCCTGGACCGATCCCGATGAGGCAGCCCACTGGTGGCACCCCCATGGCGTGCACACTCCACGCGAGACCGTCCAGATCGACGCCCGTGTTGGCGGCCGCTACTCCTACACCATGGTCCATGACGAGACCGGTAAGACATACCCGACCGCCGGTGTGTATCGGGAGGTCGATCCTCCTCGCCGACTCGTGTTCACCTGGGGCGCCGAGGACGACAACCCCGACGTATGTCCGCTGATCGAAGTGGATATCGCCCCTGATGGAGATGGCAGCAAGCTGACGTTCACCATGACCCGCCTCGACCGTGAGTACGACGATGTTCGCACGGGCTGGCGCGACTGCCTCGACGTGCTTGCTGCACACCTCAAGGGCGACCGATGAAACCGACCGAACTCCTGACCACCGATGAGCGCACAGGAACTGTTGGGATCGCACATTCCGGCCCGACTCGCCTACACGGCTCTTGACGGCACACCCCGGGCCGTGTCAATCGCATTCCACTTCACGGATGAACGGTTCGTCATGGCGACCGTCGAGAACGCGCCGAAGGTCATGGCGTTGCGGGCCAATCCCGACGTCGCCCTGACCATCGACACCGAGACCCAGCCGCCCCACGCGCTGCTTGTACGCGGCACCGCGTCGCTGACCACCGTCGAGGGGGTTCCGCAGGAATACCTCGACGCCAACCGCAAGATGATCCCCGCTGACCAGTGGGATGGGCATGGTCCGCATCGAGATCACGCCGACTTGGGCGAAGGTGTTGGACTGACGGCAAGAGACTCAGCTCGCCGGTTCAGGTAGCGCTGTTCTGGGATGCTGTTGGTGAGGGTGGCGGCGCGCCGGAATGCTGCGACGGCGGCATTGGGGCGGCCGGCCAGTTCCAGCAGATGAGCATGGGCAGCGTGAGGGCGGTGGTTGTGCTGCTGGACTGGTTCAGCGAGCAGCGGGTGGAGGGCTTTGAGGCCCGCCTCGGCACCATCGGCCATCCCGATCGCCACGGCGAGATTGAGTGATACGACCCAAGACGGTGCGATCTTGTCAAGAATCCGGTACAGCTCGACGATCTGGCGCCAGTCGGTGTCGATCGCGTTTGCGGCTTCAGCGTGGACCGCGGCGATCGCGGCTTGCAATTGGAACGGACCGACTGGGCCGCTCGGAAGCGCCTGCTCGACCAGCTGCGTTCCCTGATCGATCAGGTCTCGGTCCCATCTCGTGCGGTCCTGCTGCGCGAGTGGGACGATCTCACCGTTGGCATCGGTTCGCGCCCGCGAGCGGGCGTGGGTCAAGAGCATGAGGGCCAGAAGCCCGGCAGTTTCAGTGTCGTTCGGAAGTCGGTGATGGAGGATGTCGGTGAGGCGGATTGCCTCTTCCGCGACATCGGTGTCCATGAGGGTCTCCCCGCTCGATGACGTGTACCCCTCGTTGAACGTGATGTAGAGGACATGGCGGACGGCGTGGAGACGTCCCGGCACGTCCTCGATTCCTGGAATGGGTACGTCGGCACCGGCACGGGCGATGGTGGCTTTTGCCCGCACGATCCTCTGAGCCATCGTGGCCTCAGGAACGAGGAACGCCGCCGCGATCTGCGTCGTCGTCAGACCAGCCACCGCTCGCAGTGTGAGGGCAACCTGTGAGGCCGGACTCAGGGCGGGGTGGGCGCACAGGATCAGCATGTGGAGCGTGTCGTCCTTGATCACCGCCCGCCCGAGATCGTGGGTGACCTGGCCTGCCAGAGCCCCGAGCACCGGATCAGCGGCAACAAGCTGTTCACGATGCTGGCGGGCGGCTTGGCCACGTTGTGCGTCTATTAATCGGCGAGAGGCGACGCGCACGAGCCACCCTCGTGGTCGGTCAGGCACATTCCCCGCCCCCCATTGCAGCGAGGCAGCCAGGAGTGCGTCCTGTACCGCGTCTTCGCAGGCGGCGAAGTCGGTGCTGCGTCGTTGCAAGGCAGCGAGAACGTGGGGCGCCTCAACCCGCCAGACGTCATCGCTCACCTGGGTCACTCGTCGCCGCCCCCCGGCCACATGGTGGGACGCAGTTCGATGGCGTCACCGGGGCCGGCAAACTGAACGGCGATCTCTTCGGCGCGAGCACGATCAGCGACGTCGATCATGAAGAAGCCAGCGAATTGTTCCTTCGACTCGGCGTAGGGGCCGTCGGTCGTGACCGGTTTGGCGTCTTGCCACCTGTAGATCGTGGATGACGCTGGGTCGCCCAGCGCTTCGCCGGTCAGGAGTTCGCCGTTGTCGGTCAGCTCGGCAAGCAACTCCCCGAACTCGTCCTCCATTCGTTGCCGCTCCTTCTGCGGCAACTTCTGGAACTCGGCATTGTAATCCCCTGTCGGATGTCCCCACGGCTGAGGGTTGGAGTGGATGAGGATGACGAACTTCATGATGGTGTCCTTTGCGTGTGCATTGTGCCCGTCGAGGGCCTTGACGACGAGAACGTCGGAACTGACACACCAAATTCGACATGATCCGACGGGGAAATCGGAAGAAAATGGCGGCTGCGTACCGCAAGGGCAAAGCGGGCGGCCGAACACGGGCCCGTGTACATCACCGACCGGGGGAAACCAGCCCGTGTGCTTCTCACTTACGAGTCATATGTGAAACTGACCGGCGACGACGCATCCATCGTCGAGTTGCTGAGTGCCAACGGCATCGCAATGGCTCTCGGTGATCACGATCCACGAAGCCGAGCTCGCGTGGCGATGGTCGAACGGCGTGAGGCCGGGCAGGGGGCGATCCTGCGGCGATGGCTGGACCACGATCTTCTCTCGGCGTTTGCCAACAGGATTTTGCGGTCGATGTGAAGGTGACCCTGCGTCCGTCCATGGCCTGACGGTCGTAACGAGAAATACCAGCGAAGGGGCCGATCGAACGTTTGCCCGATGAGACAGCCACGGGAGCGGTGGCCACCCGCGGGTGGCAGGTCGCTGTTAAACCGTTGCAGCCAGCTGAACGTCTACACCACCCCGGATTGAGTTGATCGCTGCCCCCGGGGGCGATCAGAACTACAAGGCGAACTCGTCATCGCGGGGGATCGTGAGATCGGACTA
>JBBSNE010000192.1:0-5751 GCA_038232815.1 Euzebyales bacterium
CTACCGGTTGTTGCAAGCGATCTTGAACACGGCCGTTCGTGACGAGCTGGTGATCCGCAATCCGTGCAAGATCGAGGGAGCGGGTCTTGAGCACACAGGAGCGGCCGATCGCCACCGTCGCCGAGGTTGAGGCGCTCGCGGATGCGGTGGAGCCTCGATATCGACTGCTGGTGTTGATGGCTGCCTGGGCATCACTGCGACTCGGCGAACTGTCTGCGCTGACCCAGGCCGACGTGGACCTATTCCATGGCACGGTCAAGGTGACGAAGAACCGGCAACGGCTGAACGACGGGACCTCGGTGGTCATCGCACCCAAGAGTGAAGCCGGTCGGCGCACGGTGGCGATTCCACCGCCGCTGGTCCCGGCCATCGAACAGCACCTGGCCGCGTACGCCGAGCCCGGTCCCGAAGGGCTTATCTTCGTCGGACCGAAGGGCGCCCCTCTGGACCGCTCCCACTGGAATCGCCACTGGCGCAAGGCCTGCTCGGTGGTGGGTCGTGACGACCTCACGTTCCATGATCTGCGTCACACCGGAAACACCCTGGCGGCGGCCACAGGTGCATCGACGCGAGAACTCATGGCCCGTATGGGTCATTCGAGCATGGCCGCGGCCATCAGATACCAACACGCCACCGATGATCGTGACCAGGCAATTGCGGCCGCACTCGGCGAGCTGATGGAGGCTGGGACCGTGACTGAACTGAACGACGGGCGGTCCAAAGCGGGGCCATGACGCCAGGCGGCGCGGCAGCGCTGCCGTCGAACTGCTCGACCGTGAACTTGGCGTCCGGCCTTGATGTCGCACGACGCCCGTAGAATGCCAGCGCCATCGAGGCTTTCTTCGCCGACCGAGATCTCGCAGCGAACTAGCCGACGCAGCTATGGACGGGTCCTCGACGCACTCGTCGCCGACCACTCAGGCGACCTTGCCATGAGCATGCTGACACCGGCAAAAGTTCGCCGCACCCTCGTGAGCAGATGGGGAGGAATCGGCGCCGACGACCTGGAACGCTCGAATCACCGCGCTGCAATCATTCGTCGGCTACTGCGAACGCAACGGCTGGATCAGACGAAACCCACTCCGAGGACTCGAGAGACGGCGCGAACCACGAGACGACACCAGAGCGCTCGCCTACGACGACCTCGAGAAGCTGTGGTCCAGGCCCGACGTCGGGTTGCGCGAGAAGACGCTGTGGCGAATGCTCTACGACGTTGGCCACGGCCCCCAGTGCCAGGGCGGTACAGGCCCAGGCCCCGGCGTCGATGTCGGTCGAGGCACGTTGGACGGCAACGAAGACGGCACGGGCACCGCCACGAGGGTGGCCGGCGGGAACGGCAGCTCTGTCGGCAACGGTGCCGCCATGCCGCTAGTCACGATGGTCGCGGCAAGGCTCAGGCGAAACGATGCCATTGGGGCTTTGCGGGCAAATGCCAGCGGCGCAATCGACAACCCTGCTATGAAAATGATTGTTTGCGGGCCAAGCGGCGCCCCGGAGGCACCGTTGATGTCGTTCAGGCTTGCCGCCGTGATGATCAACACGACCACTGCCACAACGATGGGCGCCACGTCCCATAGTCGTCTGCCCAAGGCGCCCCACCGGCCCGGGGGAGCATTGGGTCGTGGTGGGGGCGGCGGCATGGCCTCGGCCGTCACCAGGGCACCCGCCACCTGGCCTGCCAGCCACGACGCGCTCTGGGCCATGACCTTGACAGCCCGTCGCACAACGGCGCCATCGACGCGCGTCTGGGTCGGCCTGCTCATGAACATGCCAGCCAACCCGCATGACCGCGCACCCGTCCTGGGATCCCGGTGCCAAACCAGACCGACCTATTGGACATCACCCCAAAGCTAGACACCGGCGGGCCTAGTCCGCATCGGTCTGCGGGATGACGTCCCCGTCCCCTACGATGGTCGGGCACGACGTGCCCAGCAACTTGAGTGGTGAACGGACGTGGTCAACCAAGCACAGCCGCGGGCAAGTCGCCCGCACATGCCCGACTACGGGATCCTGCCGGCCGACGAGGGGACAGGGTTGATTAATTGGTCGTGGGCGGAAGAGCAGATGCGCGCGTCGCGAAACTTCTGGGTGGCCACACGATGGCCCGACGGCCCGGCCCCATGTGGTGCCTGTGTGGGCCGTCTGGGACGGTGACGCGTTGTGGTTCAGCGGTGGGCTGCATTCCCGAAAGGTCAGGAACGTGGTGGCCGACCCCCGCTGCTCGCTGTCCACCGAGGATGCCGCCAACCCGGTCGTCGTAGAAGGCGTCGCCTCGGAGATCGATGATGTCGAGGCCAAGCAGTCGTTCCTCGATCTGACCAACGCGAAGTACGACACCAGCTATGGGCTCAGCTTTCTGGACCCGGCCACAACGGCGGTGCTGCGCGTGATGCCCACATGGGCATTTGCAATGCGAGAGGACGACTTCTCTGGCTCACCGACCCGCTGGCAGTTCGACAGCCTCGATTAATTTCCGCCTTTGGATTGGGTCGGGCGCTGGTTGACCAACCTGACTTGGCTAGCTAATCTAGGCATATGAGCATCGTGGTGAATGTCCAAGAAGCCAAGACCGGGCTGTCGAAGATCCTGCGTCAGGCTGAGGCAGGCGAGGAGGTCGTGATCGCTCGCGGTGGAGTGCCGATAGTCCGGCTGGTTCCAGTCGAAGGTCCAGCGCCCAGGCCTGTCGGCTTCGTGCAAGGTTGCATCGGACCTGAGTTCTTCGATCCCCTCCCCGACGAGGAATTGGCACGCTGGCGGTGAGGCGACTGTTGCTGGACACCCACGTCCTGCTTTGGCTTTTGGTGGATCCCACGAAGATACGGGCGACCACATTGTCGATTGTCCGTGACCGTCAGAACGAGTTGCTGATCTCGCCCGCATCAGCGTGGGAGATTGCAACCAAGCACCGACTGGGTCGGTTGGGCCAAGCACAAGCGGTCATCAACGGGTACACGTCGCATCTGGAGACACTGGGCGCCACCGAGCTCCCGATCACCGGAAGAGACGCACTGACCGCCGGACAGATGACCTGGGATCACCAAGATCCGTTCGATCGAATGCTGGTCGCCCAGGCAATGATTCGCTCGCTCGTACTTGTGACCAAGGACGACGAGATCACCAACTTCGGTGGTGTGAATGTGGTCTGGTAGCAACCTGGCTCATCGACGATGACAGGCGGGGGGCGTAGGCCTCAGTGGGTACCCTGGCGACCGCCCTTGGTCACTCGTGCAACTGGTCGCCCACCTGGCAGGGACTGACGACCACCGGCACCGGGCCACGCTTGACCATGAGTTCGTCCGCGGCTATGAAGAGTCGCCGGTGCGCGACCGGCTGGCGTTGATTAGCGAGGATCCTGGCCCGTCCGGCCAAGCCGGTTGGGACGCGGTCGTCGCCGCCCTGGCCGATCACTACGCCAACCGGGCGGGCTCGCCCCCCCGGCATGGGTCGACGACGATGGACGTATGGTCCATCCGCCGTTCGCTGTGGTCAACACCACCGGCGTTCGGACCGTGGCGCTGGTCCACAGCCCTGCCGCGTTCTTGCGACACGGTGTCTTGATGATGCCCGAGGACCTTGAGCGTGTGACCGGCGTGCTGGACCAAGAAGCCTTGGACCGCAGCAATGATCTATGGCCTATCGAGCGTCTGTCAACATCCCGGGATCTCGGGCCATAAGCGGGCCATAAGCAATGGAGAATAGGGGTTCGTGGCGGTTCGCCCCGGTCAGCGAAAACCGGGGCTGACCAGCGAGTTTGTGCAATTCCGCAGGTCAGCCGTATGGCGCTAGCCGCTTTTTCAAGCCGGCGGCGCGGGTTCGGATCCCATCGGGACTACCAGTGAAGCCCAGGTCAGACGCTCTTTCCTCAGAGTGGTCAATAGGAACTTCTGGCCTTGGGCCAGAAATCTGGGGCGCATCGTGGCGATCCGGCCGCCGCTGGTCCCGGCCATCGAGCAGCATCTGTTCACGTACGCCGAGCCCGGTCCCGAAGGGCTCATCTTCGTCAGGCCGAGGGGCGCCCTCTGGATCGCTCCCACTGGAATCGCCACTAGCGCAAGGCCTGCTCGGTGCCGTTGGGTCATTCAGGCAATCGCGGCCGCACTCGGCAAGCTGATGGAGTCCGGGACCGTGACTGAACTGAACGACGAGCGGTCCAAGCGGGACCAGCACGCCACGACAAATGGAAAGGCAATGAGGGTGCAGGTCGTCCGCAAGGCTACTGGACCGGACCAAACCCAGGATCGCCGGAGCGGCAGGGATGCCGTCCAATCTGCGCGACCGTGAAGTTGCCGCCCGGCCCTTGATGCTGGGCACGCCGTTGACGAACCGGGTGAATCGGCCGCCTGATGGGTCCTGGCAGTCAGTCGGTTAGATAGGTGTCGATGAGTTCGTGGAAGCGAGCTGGTCCGATGCTCTGGTTGTGCCCGGCATGGACTACGTCGAGATTGACGGTTCGCAATCGCTGCATGGTGTGGCGGTAGTCGTTTTGGTTGCTGCTGTCGATCTCGTTGAGCAGGGGACCGTCGTAGATGACGTCGCCGGAGAACAGGGTGCGAGCTGAGGCGTCCCACAGGCCGATGCTTCCCGGCGAGTGGCCGGGCAGGTGCCAGACCTCTAAGGCCCGATCGCCGAGGTCGATGAGGTCTCCCTCATTGAGCAGTCGTGTTGCTTGGGCAGGATGACGTGGGGTGGCCATCGAGCAGGAACCCGGCGTCTGGTATGGCCGTGAGAAGGCCGTCGCGAATGTCATACCCCCAGCCAGCCAGCTGTACGAAGGTTTCCTCGTCGGTGTCGCTGATGTCGAACTCGAGGGTCCCGGTGATGGTGGCGACGACGTCGGCTTCAGCGTGGTGGATGGCGCGGTGGGCGAATTCGTGAAAGTTGCCGATGTGATCGGTATGGGCATGTGTGGCGATCGCGAGGGTGTCATTGGTGAACAGGTCCGGCGCTGCAGCCTTCAGGCTGGTCACGCCGAGGCCCGTGTCGATGACGACATCCCGACTTACGGCCTTGCAGGTGTCAGATGTTGCTACGCAGCAGGGGGTGAACATGTGGCTCCGACATCAAGGTAATGGACTCGTCCACAGTGACCCGGGAGTACCAAGGGGACCTGACCGGCAACGTCGTCACTGCCCGGAAGCCTAGACCTGCGCACATTGGTCATGTCTGGATCGGCGTTGTAGCGGCGGCGAGCAGGACGCCGGTGTCGACGATCAGCACTCAGTTCCGACCGAATCCCTCAGCCAAATATTTCGTTAGCGTCTCTCGCGTGAAGACCAGAGGCTGACGAACCAAGGTTGATGAATCCAAGTCGCCGTTCGGCTCCGCCGGTGACATCCGATTCCCCATCTGGCAGCCGCTCGACCAGGAATGCAAGTAGCTGATCTATCGTGACACCGCGACGCTTCGCCTCGGCGGCGAACCGGGCGGCAACGTGGTCTGGCAGGTCGATGGTTGACACGCCCCCACTGTAGGCGCGTCGCGTCTGACTGACGTGCCACAACCAGGTCACAGTCAACGGCGGCTCATAGGGCAATGGTGTCCTTGGCGTCGATGGCCCCGGGTATGTCGTCGGTGATGATTTGGACATGCACGCCAACGACGTCAGAACACGTGAGTCCATGATCGTGCAGCACACTCCGAAGCCGACCGGCGTGGGCCATGATCTCTGGCCGGGTTGCGATACGTTCGGCGCCACGACCACCTGTCATATCCTGATCTTATTCGAGCCAGCTTGCGATCGAGCGGCTGTCA
>JBBSNE010000193.1:0-5715 GCA_038232815.1 Euzebyales bacterium
CACAAAGGTGGAGCCATCGACTTCCACCGTGGCTGGCGCAGTGATCGTGGCGTACCCCCGCACGAATGTCCCGCCCTTGTCGGTGAAACGGTCGACCGCGACCGTGTCGTCCCAGTCATCGGTGGCCTGCTCACGGATTCGCTGGGCCACCGGCACCCAATCAGGGGTGGTAATCGAGGACCCCGCAAGCTCACCGACCCGGCGGCTCTCGGCCAGCAGATCAGCGGCTCGGACCATCATCTTTGAGGGAATGCAGCCCCAATACGGGCACTCCCCGCCGACCAGGCTCCCCTCGATGCCCACAACATCAAGTCCTGCTTCGGCCAACGTGCCGCCGACCTCCTCCCCCGCCGGGCCAAGCCCGATCACAATCACATCCACTTCGCTGCGGTCTGATGCGTCCATCGTCGCTCCCTTGTCGGTTCCTGTGAAGGTCAACGCACAAGAACTGCCGAAAGCTCCCGAGCAGCCTGGAACTATCAAAGATTTCTTGAAGGGACCGAATCGGGTGAGCACTGCTATGAGCAAGGCGACGGCGGGCCGCCGAACTGGCCAGAGGCCGTCGCAACTGGTGACTTCGTTCGCCAATCGCCGGATCACATACAACCGGGGGGCTCCTGGGTGGCTGGGATATAGGTGGCGATGACCTCCCCGTCCCCGATTGAATACTCGATCAAGTCGTCTTCAACCAGGGTGATGAACCCGAAAATGGTCTGTTGGGCAACGGGCCAGTCGTCGGGGATGCGGTCAGCGGCGCCGGTCTCGACGTCCAGTCCGCCGTCGCTGCGCTGCCACGGCCGGCCACCGACGTACAGCCAGTCCATGCCGCAGTGGATGTACAACGGCCGCCCGTAGCGCCGGCCCGGCTGAGGGACGTCTCCCTCGCCCAGCACCTCCACATCGGTGGTGGGATCGACCGGCTCCTCCCCGACGGGTAGCGGGACCCCAGCGGGCCAGGTCCAGGCCGCCAGTCCCTCGGTCACCAGCTGGTAGGCCACCAACCACCCGGAGTCAGTGCCAGTGATCCCGTCGATCTCGCCCGCCTCGCCCAGCCCGATGCCGGAGGTGTCAATCCGTCGCCATCTGTCCCCGTCGTCGCTGGCATACAAGGCCACCGCCAGGTCTTGCCGGCACAACGCGATGTCGGCATAGCACAGCGTGGGATCGGCGAACGCCTGGACGAAGGAGTAGCCCAACGTGAAGAACCGTTGTCCGCCGGTGAACAACGGAAACGGGATGCCTTCACCTCGACCGGTGGGCGGGGGCGCGCCGGCTTCGGACCAACGGTTGCCCCCGTCGGTCGAACGGAACAGGACCAGCCCGCCGGCGGCCCTGGTGCCACTCATCACCACCACGCCCTCGTTCTGCGCCATGTGGTCCCACGACCCGCTCTCCGGCAAACCGTCCGGCCGTGTCACCCCCCAGGTGATCCCGTCGTCGGTCGAGGACCACAGGACCCCGATTCCAGCCGCCTGCCCGACGGCGAAAACGGTGTCGCCGACGACCTCGATCCCGTGGACCCATCCCTCACCTATAGGCGGCAACGCCACCGTCGTCCAGGCGCGACCGTCGTCGCTGTACCAGGCAAGCGGCTCGAACCCACCCGACGCAGCATCTTCGACATTCCGCCGGGTGCCCACCCCGATCAGACGACCGCTCTGGGTCCGGGCCAGTCCCCCGACGTCGGCTGGTCCGTCGAACCCAACGGCGTCGACGGCCTGCCACGACCGGCCATCAGGTGACGAAAAAGCCGCGACCTCAGACGTCAATATGCGGTCTTTGCCGGTCCCAGCTGTCCCTCCGCTACCCAGCGCGTACCAGCCGTCCCCGGTCCGAACGACTCCGCCGAAGGAGAGGAACTCGATACCGGTTGCGGTTGGCGACCCAGGCTGGAGCCGGCCGCCATCGTCGGTGGCAAACCCACTGATCAGCCCCTCTTCACCGACCAGGACTGCCACGATCTGCTGACCGTCTGACGCCACCTGGGTCGGGAAATCCACCCCGCGGGGGGCGGTCAGAACCTGGCCGTTCCATCCCGCCGAGGGGTGGGTTGTCGGCGGCGACGCGGCTGTGGGTGACGCGTCTGCTGGCGGCGACGAGCCTACGGTCGGGGGCCCTGCCGCTGGCGACGACCCTGCCGACGGTGACGCTGCGGGGGGCGATTCCTGGGCTGTCGATGATCGTTCAAACCCGGCTTCTGTAGGCGCTTTTATGGGACCCTCGCCCGTCTCGGTCACGGTGCCACAAGCCGCTACGACCAGGCACAGCAGCCCCGCGGCCAGGCTTCGACATGTGATCACCGTCATCAGGGGTGTGACGCCGGTCATCTGCAGTTCGTTGCGAACGACTTTCGCGAAGGGCACCCAGTTTCGCTTGCGACTGATGGACCGCCTCCTACACATCCGCGATGCTGTCGTGATGGACCCCAGCCGTCGCATCCGCAGTGCCCACCCAGCAGACGCAGCGTCTCTGCTCGCGATCTATGGCCCCGTGGTCCGCGACTCGACGATCTCGTTCGAACTCGACCCGCCGACCGAGGAGGAGTTCACCGAGCGCATTCGACAGACCGACCCTTGGCTGGTCTTGGAGCGAGATGCCGACATCGCCGGGTACGCCTACGCCTCCCAATTCCGCAACCGCCCCGGTTACGCCGCCACCCGTGAGACCACCGTCTTCGTCCACCCCGACCACCATCGGTCCGGCGTCGCCCATGAACTGATGACGGCGTTGCTGGCCAACCTGACCGACCGTGGCGCTCACCTTGCCATCGCGGTCATCGCCCTGCCCAACGAACCCAGCGTGGCCCTGCACGAAGCGCTTGGCTTCACCCTGGCGGGCACCCTCCACCAGGTCGGGCGTAAGTTCGGTCGCTGGCACGACGAAGGGTTCTGGCAGTTGCCCTTGCAACGCTAGATCACTCACAGCGGTAATCGTTCGCCGCTGTTGCGTGGTGGCGGGTCTGATCCGGTGTCGGGCGTCCCTGCGAAGTCCACCCTTCGGGTGGTGTCGGGGTGGTCGGGTCGGTGTTTGGTGATGGTGACGGTGTTGGTTGGCTGGTCATAGGTCATCTGCCAGCCGTTGTGGTGGACGGCGGTGTGGTGGCGTCGGCACAACAACACCCCGTTGGCCTGGTCGGTCGGCCCGCCGTTTCGCCAGTATTCGACATGGTGCAGGTCACACCAGCCGGGTGGCCGGCCACAGGGCTGCCCATCGATGACCGGGAACGCACACCCACCGAAGCTGATGACCGCGGCGCGGTGTTGAGCTGCGGTCCAGGTGCGGGTTTGCCGGCCTAAGTCCAACACTTGTGAGGTGGCTGACACGACTGCCCGGGCGAGCCGTGCGTCGCAGGCCAACCGGCGGATGGTGTCAGCTGACAGCCAGGTACCAAACTGTCCTCGGCCCGCCCGGTCGGCTTTTCGGATGAGGGTGTCAGCAGAAACCGTGACCGTCATCTGCGGCCGGGTGCCATGAGACGTTGGCAGATTTTCGGTGTATCGCAATGCAAGGTCGATCAGGTCGACAAACCCGTCGGCCCGTCGCTGCTCTGGGGTACGGCGTTCCCGCAGTGGCGTATCGGGGGAATCATATGTGGTGGCGGATTCCAGGGCGGCTTTGATGCGTTCGTAGTCCTCACCGGGCAGGTCGATGGCGAAATGTCCCATGCCGGTGGACTCATCGATCCAGTCCCGCACCGACCGGCGGCTGCGTTGGGCCGCCTCAGACCGTCGCAGCGCCTCGTTGTCGTCGGCCCGTTCGGCCTTGGCGGCTTCGTTGACCTGATCGGGGCTCTTGCCCGACGATGCCTGTTCCAACAGCTTGTCCTCCCGGGCCTTTGCCGCTGCGGCAGCCTCTTCGTTGCGGCGTCGGGCTTGTTCGCCTTGACGTTTGCGGATCTGCCGTTCCTGCTCTGCGGCCTCGGCAAGACGGCGGGCCCGCTCCGCCGCGTCTTTGGCCTGGGCGGCGTCGGCTGCGGCTGCGGCTTTTCGGCGTTTGGCCGCAGCTTGTTGTTCGGCGATGCGTGCCCGTTCGGCGGCCTGATGGTCGGCCTGCTGTTTTTCGGCGGCGGTGATCAGGGTGTAGGCGTGGTCCCGCGAGATGGCAGCGGCGGTCAGGGCGGCCAGCGTGTCGGGCATGCCGGCCAGTCGTGTGGCCCGCCGGTATTCCTGTGCCGCTGACGCCCCCGACAACCCCAGCAGACCCCCAAGCCATGCCGCGGTGGACACCGCCCCGTCGGCTGCGGGCAGTTCTGTCTCTTCCGCTGCCAGGATTGCTTTGGCCCGGCCGGCCGCCACCGCCGAGTCGATCACGCCCAGCCCCACCAGCACCGAGGTGAGCAAACCCCCATCTACGCCCTGGTCGTCGTCGCCGTCAGCGGACAGGCGCTCCATGGCCTGATCCAACCACCGGTTGACCGCCGCCAGCCCCGCCACGGCGTCCTCCACCGCAGCCTGCACGTCGGTTAGGACGCCCGCGTCGCCGGCCGCCCCACCAGGGGCTGTAGCGGTGCTGTCGGAAGTCTGTTTCACTCGAACAAGTGTACGATAGTCGGCTCTTGATATCAAGGCATATGACCAGTTCAGACGATGTTTCTTCGGTTGGGCCTGACACTGTTACACCTGACTTCTGGTGAGGGAACTGAGGGCCCAAAACCGTCATGCACGGACGATGTGTCCGAATTCTTGAAGGTTGTGGACAGGCACTCAGATGGGCGAACGATCGGACGCCCCGGCACCATCCTGCCGAGATCAGTCCAGTGGACGGAGGCGACCAGCGATCGCGCCGACCAGGGCGAGGATGCGCTGCGTGCCGTCGTTGTCCCCCTTGTCGAAGTCGTCTCCCGTGATGGCCATGGTGTTGGTGAGATGGGCCACACACACGACGTCACGACCACGGGCCGCGGCGTAGGCGTACAGGGCTGCAGCTTCCATCTCCACGGCATGGGCACCGGCTGCTCGTGCGACAGCGATTGCCGTGTCGGTTTCCCGGAACGGGGCGTCTGTGGTCCACGAGTTGCCACGATAGACAGCCTCATCCAGACCATTGAAGGGTTGGTCGAGCGCCGCATCAAGGTCATCCCCCAGTTGGCTCCATCGTCCCGGTGGCAGGTAGTGCATGCTCGTGCCCTCGTCCCGCAGCGCCCGATTGATCACCATGAGGTGAGGCAGCGGCCCCAGTGGGGCGATCGCCCCGGCCGAGGTCACCGAGACCACCAGCGAACATCCCGAAACCGCTAGTTCCTCGGCAACCAGCACAGCAAACGGCGCACCGACGGCACAGGCCACGATCCCGATCTCACGCCCATCGACCTGCGCAACCCACAATTCGGTGTGATAGCACGCCCAATCCGGATGCCGTTCAGCCTTACCGGTAGAGCGCAGATGGCGGACGACGTCCCCGTCCGGGTCCAGCAAACACACGTCGGGGACTAGCGAATCACCGAGCCCCCGTTGCCGACGTGCTTCGCGCATCAGGTTCTCCACGACGAACACCGATGATTCGCCGTAGCTCTTCCCTGCCAACAACGGCAGGTCGTTGTCACCGCTCACGAGGCGCCCACCATAATCCTGTCCAACGTCATGTGCGCGGACCCCTGAGCAACGCCCCCAGGCTTTCGCTAGTTTGCGAGGGCAGGATTTGAACCTGCGACCTCCGGGTTATGAGCCCGTTCAGGGGGTGTCCGCACGTGACCACCAGTACCCGATATGACCGCTG
>JBBSNE010000194.1:0-5683 GCA_038232815.1 Euzebyales bacterium
GCAGACCGAGGATGAGTGTGACGCGGACGGGTGCAGCTACTCCTCCACCTTCACCTGGCGTGTCCAACTGCGTGACGGGGCGACCGGTGACGTGGCGTGGGAACAGACCTATGCCGGATCACAGGAGTATGAGGATTTCTTTGGCGGCGAGGATTTCCGCTATCTGTCGCGGACGGCCAACGGGGTGGTTCCCTTCCAACCTCTGCAGGACGTCACCAACGACGGCGTCGGGGACTTTCTGGTCACGCTGACGACTGAGGAGTTCAGTGAGCAAAGTATGACCGAGGGCAGTTATCCCGGTCCGATCACCCAGACCTCGACCAGCAGTGGTAGCGCCGCCACGCGGTTGCAGATCCTTGACGGTCGGGATGCGTCGCTGGTCGAAGAGTTTGTCCAGCCCGACGGGCCCGAGGTGGTTTCGGGTCGTCCCGTTCCGGACCTCAGCGGAGATGGGATTTCTGATGTCCTGGTGACCAAGAGAGGCCTGGACACCTACACCCGCACCTGCGTCATCGAAGGCACGCGGCGCAGTTGTACCGAAGAGGGCTCACGCGGGGGGTTGGAGGTGTCGCTACTGCAGGCGCCGGATCTGGGATCGGTGTGGAGCGCCTCATACCCGCTTGAATTCGGTGGTGCAAGCGCGCCGGGGGACCTGACCGGTGACGGTGTTCGCGACGTGATCGTGGATGCCTACAGCCCGGTGGGCCAAGCGATCCTGGTGGTACTGGACGGTTCCGACGGCACCCAGGTCTGGGACCAGATCGCTGAAGACTACTTCTACGGATCCGGGGTTGTGGCGATCACTCCCATCCAGACCGATGGGGCGCTGGACCTCATCACCGCTGAATACGGCGACACCGGTGAAGCACAGACGTTGGAGCTGGTACGGCGCGACGGGGCTACAGGAAACGTGTTGTTCGCCTCTTCTGTCGTCGTTGCATCCACCACCGAGGATGAATACTTCTTCACAAGCGTCGCGCCGGCCGGCGATGCCGACGCCGACGGTGCAGAAGACCTGCTCTTATTGACGGAGAGTCAGACAGCGGAAGGCTTCGACGTCACCACGGCTGTTGAATCCGGACGGACCGGGGACACGCTGGCAACGCTGCCGTCAAACGGTGGCGCCGGGTATTACCGGGTCGCCGGCGATCTGGATGGTGACGGTGGCAGCGACGGGGTCGCGTTCACCGACCCGTACTTCTACTACGCCGAGACGACCACGCAGTACACACAGGATCCCGACCAGCCGTCGGTGACCGCCGTGCGGTTCGTCGACGGGACTGTTCTGTGGCAACAGCCGGCCGAACCCGACACGTATGTCTTCGCAGTCCAGCCGGCGCAGTTCGACGGTGATGCCGGAGGCGATCTGTTGATCAGTCGCGAGCAGTACACCCCTTACACCTTCCTCCAACAGATCGTGGCCATCGACGGTGAGGACGGCAGTACCCTGTGGAGCGCTCCCCCACCGCCTGAGGTCAGTCGCGTGGCGGGCTCCGAACGCATCGGTACGGCAGTTGCGCTGTCGGCTGCGACCTTCGACACCGCCGACGCCGTTGTGATCGCCCGTGCCGATCGCTTCCCCGACGCGTTGGCGGGGGGTCCGTTGGCCACTGCCGTCGGCGGTCCGCTGCTGCTGACCGGGTCCACCGTCCTGGACCCCCAGACGATCGGCGAGATCCAACGACTGGGCGCCACCCGTGCGCTGATGCTGGGTGGTACCGAAGCACTGTCTGACCAGGTCGTCATCGACCTCCAAACCCTGGGCCTGCAGGTTGAACGGCTGGCAGGGTCGGATCGGTTCAGTACCGCCGCGGCCGTGGCTGACCGTGTCCTGGCCGAGACCGGCACCGTCGAGAGGGTCGCCGTGGCAGCCGGCGGCAGCGGCGACAGTGACCAGGGCTGGACCGACGCGATCCTGGCATCTGCCTACGGTGCCGGAACCGGGGTGCCCCTGGTGTTGGTCCAACCCGACGTCGTGCCCCAGTCGACAGCGGAGGTGTTGCAGCGTCTTGCGCCGACCCAGTTCCTGACACTCGTGGGTGACGGCACGGCGATCAGTGCGGACACCGAGACCGCGTTGCAGCAACTTCTGGGTATTGACACGATTCGTTTGGCTCGCGACACCCCGGAGGAAACGTCGACCCACGTCGCCAACTTCGCCATCCGCGACGGGGCGTCCTCAGCGGCGGTCTGGGTCGCCACCGCCGACCGATTCCCCGACGCGTTGGCCGCGACGGCTGCCGTCGGACACACCGGTGGCGTGCTGCTGTTGGCAGGACCAGCCGACCAGGGCAACGACGCCCTGCTGTCCTTCATCGGCCAATTGCTGCCGGCCACCAACTCGATCACGGTCATCGGTGGCCCAACCGCGGTGGCCCCCGCAACCACTGAGGCCATCGAAAGCTCCGTCGGTTCCTAGGGCCTCAGGTCAACATGCCGCGTCCGGCAGCCATGCGGTGGGTTTCCACCAGCGCCGACTGACGGTCCGCCTGATCCAGCAGATCCTGCAGGGGAAGTGACTCCAGGACGGGCAGATCTTCCTGGACCGCAAGGAACAGCCGCCACATCCCTTTCTTCCCCTCCACACCGGTCAACAGCGCTTCGAGTTCTGACAGGTCACGCTTGTCGTCCTCCCGCCACATCATGACATGCCGCACGATCCGGGTGGCCCGCTCCCCCACGACGGCCGCTCCCCGCAACACGGGGTTGTGCGAGACGTCCAACTGCGACAACACCCCGTCCAAGAGTTGTTGTTCCTGACGCAGTTCGGCGATCATCCCGCGAAGGTCGTCGGCGTCCAGGCGGTTGGCCAGACCTTTCAGCATGTTGGTCGCGACGGCCGCCACCGTCAGGTGGGTGGTGACATAGTCCTGAAGGTGTGGCACGTCGGCCATGGTCAGCTGTCCTGTCGTCGTGGTCAGGAACTGTGCTACCCCGATGCGACTTCCGTGCACCACACGAGTGGTTCGCGCCCATGGACTGCCGTCGGGCTACCGTGCAGATCATGGACCTTGCGTCGGCCGCCGCCCAGTTCGCCCCCTCGGGATGCTATCTGAACACCGCCACCGTCGGCCTGCCGACCCGGGACGCCTTGGATGCGCTGGCGCACGACCAGTCGAGATGGGCGGGGGGACAGCTGGACCCCATGGAATATGACCAGCAGATCGATCGCGCGCGCCAGGCGTACGCCCAGCTGGTGGGCGCCACCAGCAGCAGGGTCGGGATCATCGGACAGGTGTCGTTGGCGACAGGGGTGGCAGCCACCGCGCTTCGTCCTGGGGACCAGGTCGTGGTGGCGGAGGAGGATTTCACCTCGGTGCTGTTCCCCTTCCTGCAGCGAAAAGCAGACGGGGTCGTCGTCAGGCCGGTGCCGCTGTGCGGGCTGCTTGACGCCGTCACGCCCCAGACGACGATGATCGCGGTCAGCGCGGTCCAGTCAGCAGACGGTCGGGTCATCAACCTCGATGACGTGGCACGGGTCGCCCACGACAACGACTGCCTGACCTACGTGGACGTGACCCAGGCCGCCAGTTGGTTGCGAATTGACGCGGACCGGTTCAGCATCACCGCCTGCGGCGCCTACAAGTGGCTGTGCAGCCCCCGAGGGACCGGGTTCATGACCGTCGACCCGGCCGCCGCCGAGCGCTTCACGCCGGTCGCCGCCGGTTGGTATGCGGGTGATGATGTGTGGTCGTCCATCTACGGCCCTCCGTTACGACTGGCCCACGACGGGCGGCGTTTTGACACCTCCCCTGCCTGGTCCGGCTGGGTCGGGGCGCTACCCACATTGGAACTGCTGGCCGCCGTCGGCAGCGATGCCATCGGCGCACATGACGTCGCCCTTGCCAACCGATTCCGAGCGGGGATGCAGCTGCCCCCCTCCGATTCCGCGATCGTGTCGTTGGACCGCGACGGTGCGGGGCAGGTCCTTGCAGAGGCCGGTGTGCAGTGTGCCGGACGGGGCGGGCGGACCCGTGTGGGATTTCACCTCTACAACACCGCAGAGGATACGGATCATGCTCTGGATGCCCTGACCAGCTGAGCGTGCGGTCGCCCCCGTGCACGTCAACACGGGGATAGGGTGGGCGGATGACGTCGGCGGTCGTGGTGGGTAGTGGGCCAAATGGCCTTGTCGCTGCCATCACCTTGGCACAACACGGTGTCGACGTCACGGTGCTCGAAGCCAAGGACCGGGTCGGAGGCGGCGCGCGTTCCAGCCAGTTGACCCTTCCGGGGCTGATCCACGACGAATGCTCAGCCTTTCATCCCACCGGCGCGGCCTCCCCCGTCTTGCAACGGCTTGATCTTCAGGACCATGGACTACGGTGGCGCTGGCCGGAGGTGCAGTTGGCTCATCCCTTGGAGGCAGGGCGGGCCGGGGTGTTGTGGCGCGATGTCGACCGGACGGCTGCCGGAATGGGTCCAGACGGCAAGGAATGGACCAGCTTGTTCCGGCCGTTGGCCCGGCACTTTGATGCCCTGGCTGAAGATTTCTTCAAGCCGGTCGTGCATGTACCCGCCCATCCGTTGACCATGGCCCGGTTTGGCCTGTCCGCGCTGCTTCCCGCGTCACGGCTGGTTCGGCGCTTTACGACGCCTGAGGCGCGCGCACTGTTCGGGGGTGTGGCCGCCCATGTGTTCACGTCGTTGCACACGCCGTTGTCCAGCTCGGTGGGGTTGCTTTTGACCGCCGCCGGACATGCCTACGGCTGGCCCGTCGCCGAGGGTGGGTCCCAGGCCATCACCGATGCGTTGGTCGCCAAGCTCACCGCACTGGGTGGTGTGATCCAGACGGGTGTCGAGGTGGGTGCCTTCGAACAACTGGGTGATCCTGACCTCGTGCTGCTCGAAACGACCCCCCAAGCGGCCGCCGCGATCCTGGGGGATCGTCTGACGCGAACCGTCAAGCGTTCCTACGCCAGGTACCGATACGGTCCTGCGGCGTTCAAGGTGGACCTTGCCGTACAGGGCCACATCCCGTGGGACAACCCGGATGTTCGACGCGCCGGAACCGTTCATCTGGGCGGCAGCTTCGAAGAGACCGCAGCCGTGGAAGGACAGATCGTCGACGGCACGATGCCCGAACGGCCGTTTGTCCTGTTGGGCCAGCAATACCTGGCCGACCCCTCACGGTCGGAAGGTGACCTGCATCCGATCTGGGCCTACGCCCACGTGCCGAACGGGTATGCGGGGGATGCGACACAGGCCATCATCGCCCAGATCGAACGCTTCGCTCCTGGCTTTCGCCAACAGATCAGGCAGGTCGTCACCCGGGACGTGTCGGCGATGCAGCGCTACAACGCCAACTACGTCGGCGGCGACATCAGCGCGGGCGCAAACAGTGGCCTGCAGATCGCGATGCGCCCGCGCATCGCGGTGGATCCCTACGCAACCGGCGTGCCCGGGGTGTACCTGTGCTCTTCGGCGACCCCGCCAGGCGGCGGTGTCCACGGGATGTGTGGCTACAACGCAGCGCTGTCGGCACTGACACAGGTCACTGCTGAGGATGCGTCCTGAGGTCGGGGGTCTCACCCAGATCATCGCGTTCGAAATCCGGTAGCAGCGCACGTGTGCCGAGGACGGCGGCCACCCCCAGGGGGATGATCTGGACCAGACTGGCTGCGATCACGGCCCGTCCGACCCAACCGGGAAAGACACTGCCGGTCTGGGAGGCGCTGAGCGA
>JBBSNE010000195.1:0-5646 GCA_038232815.1 Euzebyales bacterium
CGGGGGATTCCGACCGGCGGATTGCCACAGACACTTCATGGCATGTTGAACGCACACAACCTGACGAAGCAATTCAGCCACCGCGCGAAGGCGGTCGATGACGTGTCGTTTGCCCTGGAACCAGGCACCGTGACAGGATTTCTCGGCCCAAACGGGGCCGGAAAGTCCACCGTGCTGAGGATGCTATGCGGGCTGGTTCGGCCTACCAGCGGGTATGCCACTGTGGCCGGGGTCGAATATTCCGATCTGGACAACCCCGCCGCCACGGTAGGGGCGATGCTGGATGCGACCGCAGTCCATCCCGCACGGAGCGCTCGCAACCACCTGCGAGTCATGGCCTGGGCCTGCGGCGTTGACCGTGGCCGGGTCGATCAGGTCCTGGACTTGGTTGAATTGGGCAGAGCGGACGCCCGTCGCAGGATCGGTGGCTATTCCATGGGGATGCGCCAACGACTTGGGCTGGCCACAGCCCTGCTTGCCGACCCACCTATTTTGATCCTGGATGAGCCCGCCACGGGATTGGATCCCGACGGCATCGTCTGGTTGCGACGCCTCGCTCGGGACCGGGCCGATCAGGGAGGCACCGTCTTGTTGTCAAGCCACCTGCTCGGCGAGGTAGCCCGCATTGCCGATCGGATCCTCATGATCTCCGATGGGCGGCTGGTCGCCGATGCACCCATCGATGAGATCCAGTCAGCCGGATCAACCCTTGAAGACCGCTTCATGGCAATCACCAGCAAAGGGGGACGGTCATGAACCCGATCACGCTCAAGCGGCCACAAACACCCCGCTCAGAGGCGTTCAAGGCTGAACTCCTCAAACTTCTCGGGATCCGGAGCACATGGTGGCTGGCGCTGGCAACCGTTCTGTTGCCCGCGATCATCGTGTCGCTCAGAATCGGTCTTCCGTTTGAGGATCCCGTGGTCGAGTTCGCCAGCCTGGCCGACCGGCTTGGTCTGCTGGCAGTCCAAACCAATGGCTCCTGGATGTTTGTTGCCCTGGGAGCGCTGCTGACCGCAGGCGAGTGGCGTCACCGTAGTGCCACGACCACCTTTCTGGTCCAGCCGCGCCGCCTCAGGCTGCTGATCTCCCAAATCGTCGTCTCGACCGCGACGGTGGCCATCACCGCAGTACTGGGCGCCGGGCTGGTCCGGGTGGTCGCTGAAGTCCTCCTCGCATGGAAGGGGGCTCCCCATTCCTTCGGGGCGGCCCAATGGTCCACGATGATCGGCGCGGTGTTGGCATCTGCCCTCTTTGGGGCAATCGGAGCGGGGCTCGGGGCGGTGGTTCGAAACGCAGCCTTGGCGGCTGTGGCAGTGGCGGCCGGAAGCCCCCTCCTGGATTTTCTGACCGGGCTATTCGGAGAAGGAGTTGCAGACACCATCTCCCTCACCAGGGCGGCTGAGCGCATCGCCGGCGACGAGGGTGTCAACCCGCTGCAACTGACCGGGTTTACAACCCTTGCCGCCTGGCTGCTGGTCACCGCGCTGGTGGCCGGTTGGAGGACCGGTCGGGCAGACATCACATCGTGATCCCCGGCACCTCAGGAGACCCGTACCGGTGTTTGCGCGGTGCGTTCATTGGAGCCCTCCTCCACGAGCTGGGGCAGTCCGGCATCGCCCTCGATGTGGATGGTCGGCAGCAGGCGGTCAAGCCAGCGGGGGATCCACCAGTTGGCATCGCCCATCAGCTTCATCGTGGCCGGCACCAGGACCACCCGAACGATGGTCGCGTCGACGAAGATGGCGGTTGCCAGGCCCAGGCCGAACATCTTGATGGTCGGATCATCGCCCAGCACGAAGCCCCCGAACACCGCGATCATGATCAAGGCGGCTGAGGTGATGACCCGGGCGGTGCTGGCGATGCCGTGGATCACCGAGGCATCGTTGTCGCCGCTGAGCAGGTACTCCTCACGAACGCGTGAGAGCAGGAACACCTCATAGTCCATGGACAGCCCGAACAGGATGGCGAACATGAACATCGGGATGAACGAGATTATGGGCACCGTCGACTCCAACCCGATCAGATCCATGCCCCAACCCCACTGGAAGACCATCACCAACACGCCGTAGGCGGCCCCGATGCTGAGCAGGTTCAGCAACGCCGCCTTCAACGGCACCAGAATCGACCGGAACACCAGGGTCAACAACACGAACGACAGCAATATCACCGCCGCGATGAACCATGGCATCCGATCGGTCACCTGCCCCGAGATGTCGGACAAGGTGGCTGTCGGTCCGCCGACATGAGCGCGAGCGGGACTGTTGTCCAGAACCGGCGGGAAGACCTCGGTCCGTAGTCGGTTGATCGTGTCGACGGTCGCCTCGTCTTGCGGCGACGTTGTCGGGAAGGCAATCAGGGTCGCCACACCGGCATCGGGGTTGACCTCGGGTGGTGCCACTGCGGCGATCCCAACATCGGCACCGACCCCCGTGGTCAGAGGTTCGACCACACTGGGATCTTCTGAAATGTCGACGGCGATGACCAACGGACCGTTGATGCCGGGACCGAAGCCCTCGGCAACCAGGTCATAGGCTCGCCGTTCGGTGCGGGTCTCCGGCAGAGTCCCCTGGTCGGGGTTGCCCAGCCGTAGGGCAAGGACCGGTGCGGTCAAGGCCAGCAGCACCGCGGTGACACCGATGGCGTAGGGCCAGGCATGTGTGGACACGTGCCGACCCCACCGCTCCCAGCCCGGGCTCACTTGCTGAGTGGCGACGGCGGAACCATTCGACGCCGCCCGGCGGTGCACACCCAGTCGGTTGATCCAGGTCCCGGCAAGACCGAGAAAGGCTGGAAGCAAGGTGACCGAGGTGATGACCATGATCGCGACGATGACCGCGGTGCCGATGCCAGCTGCCGTGACGAACGGAATCCCGGCAACCCCCAGGCCGAGGATTGCGATGACAACCGTGCCGCCGGCAAAGATCACCGCTTGGCCGGCGGTGGCGACGGCACGGCCCACCGATTCCTCCACCGTCAGTCCGCGGGCCAAGTTCTCACGATGCCGGGTGACCAGGAACAGGGCGTAGTCGATCCCCACCCCCAGACCGATCATGGTGGCCAGATCCGGTGTGAAGCTTGGGATGTCAACCAGGTGGGCCACCAGCGACAGCGAACTGACGCCGATGGCCAGCCCGAACAACGCCATCCCGATGGGCAGGCCCATGGCAACCACCGACCCGAACGCCAGCAGCAGGATGACGACGGCAGCGGCCAGCCCCATCATCTCGCCGATGCCGGTCTCGCCTTCTTCGAACTGGGCGAACAGATCGCCGCCCATCTCCAGCTGCAGGGGTGAGGCCGCCCGTGCCTCCTCGATGGTGGCCTTCAAGTCGTCTAGGTCAGCGACACTCAACTCCTCAAGCACCGGATACTGGACCGTCAGAAGCGCGACTCGACCATCAGGTGAAACCGCCGCACTGGCGCTCACCACCTGTGACAGACCGGCGACGGCGGCCTGCACTTCGGTCAACCCCGCGTCGGCCTGGCTACCGGCGAGGAAGGTCGCGTCGCCGTCATGCGGGGTCATGACCACTTGGGCGGTCAGGCCGGCTTGGTCTGATTGGGCCGCCGAGAGCAACTCGACGGCCTGCTGGGAGTCAAGGCCGGGAACGGAGAACGTGTCCTCCAGCTCCGCACCGAAGAGCCCCGATGCGCCGATCACCAGGGTTGACGTCACCAGCCACACCCCGATCACGACCCACGGTCGGCGGGCGGCAAAGCGCCCCAGTTGGTATAGCGCATTCGTCATAGCTGATTCCTTTGAACGACAATCCCTCGGGGCGGCAACCCGGTCGGGTCGACGCAGGTATCAGCGTCAGGTAGCCCTGGACCGGGCACATCGGCGGAAAGGCTTGAGTTGGGCCGGCCGATCGGACGAAATTCATTTCGTGCTTTCGGCTGATTCGCTGAGGCGCCCGGTTCTCTACTCTGGGATTGTGGTTACCACCGGCGTTACATCATTGTGGTCCGAGCCCCGCGTTTCGGACCCGCCCGTCCGCGTGTGGCGAGACTGGGCGCTGGTGGCCGCGCTGGTGCCGGCGGCCGTGATCGAAGCCGTGCTTCGCGACGACCTGGTGTGGCGTCCCCTTTCGCTTCTGTTCACCGTCGGCGTGGCTTTCGCCCTGTTGTGGCGACGGACGCAACCGTTCCTGACAGTCGCGGTCGTGTTCGGCTTCGTTATCGTCGGTCACGTTGCTGCGATCATCCTGGGTCTGACGTGGGAGGGGCTGGGCACGGCTACCTTCCCGGTGTTGTTGTTGCCCTACGCACTGTTTCGTTGGGGGGCCGGTCGAGAAGCAGCGATCGGGCTGCCCCTCATGCTGATTCCGGTCCTTCTGATTGCCTTCAATGACCCCTTCAACATCGGTGACATGGTGGGTGGCGGGCTGTTCCTGATGTTCCCCGCGGCAGTCGGCACCTCGGTCCGCTACCTGACCAACTCGCGCAGCCGCGAGATGGAGCAGATCAAGCTTCTGGAACGAGAACAGCTGGCACGCGAACTGCATGATGCGGTCGCCCACCACGTATCGGCCATCGCCGTGCGAGCGCAGGCGGGGCGCACCCTGGCCGCATCCCGTCCTGAGGCCGCCGTGGAGAACCTGGCCGTCATCGAAGAGGAAGCCTCCCGGGCGCTGACCGAAATGCGCAGCATGGTGGGCGCCCTGCGAGGGGCTGATGAGCCCAACCTGGCCCCGCAACCGGGGGTTGCCAACATCGTTCAGCTAGCCCGCACGACCGGGAACAGACCTCATGTCGACGTGAAGCTGTCCGGTGACCTTGAGGGTCTGCGATCGTCGGTCGATGCCGCGCTGTACCGCCTGGCCCAAGAGTCGATCACCAACGCAGTCCGACACGCCCGTCACGCGACTCGGATCGCCGTTCAAGTCGCGGGTGGCCGCGACCACGTTCACCTTACCGTCAACGACGACGGGAACGCCCGACCGTCCGGTGCCGGCACCACCCCAGGATTCGGGTTGGTGGGCATGAGCGAGCGGGCCAAGCTGCTGGGCGGAACGCTCACGGCCGGTCCAAACGCTGACAAGGGCTGGACGGTCGAGGCGACGTTGCCCAGACATGGGGCCGCCCCATGACCATCCGCGTGATCGTCGCCGACGATCAGGACCTGGTCCGCACGGGCTTGCGCATGATCCTTGACGCCCAGCCCGGCATCGAGGTGGTCGGCGAGGCAGTCGACGGACGACAAGCGGTGGCTCTGGCCCGCAAACTGCGGCCAGACGTGTGCTTGTTCGACATCCGAATGCCCGACCTGGACGGCATTGAGGCGACCCGGCAATTGGCTGGCCCCGATGTCGTTGAACCCTTGGCCATCGTGGTGATCACGACCTTCGACCTGGACGAATACGTCCACGGGGCCTTGAAGGCCGGCGCCCGAGGGTTTTTGTTAAAAGATGCCGGACCGGAGCTGTTGGTCCAGGCCATCCACGCCGCTGCCGACGGCGACGCCTTGATCGCCCCCAGTGTCACCGCCCGGCTGCTGTCGACATTCGCCGACGTGCACGCCGGAAGGCCACCGAGACAACCGATCGAGCCTCTCACCGAACGCGAGGAAGAGGTCTTGGTGCCAGTAGCGATCGGTCGAACCAACGCCGAGATAGGTGACGAACTGCACATCAGCCTGAGCAC
>JBBSNE010000196.1:0-5628 GCA_038232815.1 Euzebyales bacterium
CAAGATCGATGGAACCGATACCGGTGATGCCAGCCCCGCCAGCCCCAGCAGCGGCGGTGGCGACAAAAAGACCGAAACGGTCATCAAGCCTGCTGACCCCTCTGACCGTCCCTCTGAGCCGCTTGCATAACGTGCGAGTTTGAGCAGTTCGGTCTGATGCCGGTGTCCCTTCTGGGTGCCGGCATCAGCCGTTTTGAAAGCCGTACGTTCATTTCACCGTGGAATGGGTAGTGTTGGCGCCAGGCGATCGGCGTCGCAGTGTGAGGCCCAGAGGGGCCGCGCCGAACTCCCCAGACGGTTCGCGAGAGGCGCGACGGCACAGCCGCGTGTCCGCTGCACTCGCACCCATCACCCGACACCGACGCTGTGCCACCGGGCACAGGTCACATTCGACGATGGAGGAACACCTACCGTGAACGTAGACACTGCTGGAAATTTGACATTCAAGGTCGCCGATCTGGGCTTGGCCGAAGCTGGTCGTCATCAGATTCGTCTGGCCGAACATGAGATGCCCGGCCTGATGGCCATCCGTAAGGAGTACGGCGCGGACCAACCACTGGCGGGCGCCCGCATCGGCGGGTCGTTGCACATGACCACCCAGACTGCGGTCCTGATCGAGACGCTGGTCGCGCTGGGCGCCGACGTCCGGTGGTGCTCGTGCAACATCTTCTCCACCGAGGATGGCGCCGCCGCCGCCGTGGTCGTCGGTCCTGAGGGGACCCCAGAGGACCCACAAGGCGTCCCTGTCTTTGCCTGGAAGGGCGAAACGCTGGAGGAGTACTGGTGGTGCACCGAGCAGATGTTGGACTTCGCGTCGGACTCCGATGCCACGGGCCCCAACATGATCTTGGACGACGGCGGCGACGCCACCCTGCTGATTCACAAGGGCACGGAGTTCGAAGCCAACGGGACCGTCCCACCCACCGATGAGGACGCCAGCGAGGAGTACGCGGTCATCCTTGACCTGCTGCGTCGATCCTTGGACAACGACAAGACCCGATTCACCAACATGGGCGCACAGATCAAGGGAGTCACCGAAGAAACGACCACCGGGGTCATGCGTCTGTATGAGTTCGAGCGCGACGGCACCCTGCTGTTCCCCGCCATCAACGTCAACGATGCGGTGACCAAGTCGAAGTTCGACAACAAATACGGCACCCGCCATTCCCTGATCGACGGGATCAACCGTGCCACCGACACACTGATCGGTGGCAAGACGGCCGTCATCTGTGGCTACGGCGATGTCGGAAAGGGCTCGGCAGAGTCGCTACGCGGCCAGGGAGCCCGGGTGGTCGTCACCGAGATCGACCCCATCTGTGCGCTGCAAGCCGCGATGGACGGCTATCAGGTCACCACGCTTGACGAGGTGATCCAGACCGGCGACGTCTTCATCACCGCAACCGGTAACAAAGACATCATCTCAGCCGAGCAGATGGGTCAGATGAAGCACCAGGCCATCATCGGCAACGTCGGCCACTTCGACAACGAGATCGACATGGCCGGGTTGTCCCGCGTCCCCGGGATCACCAAAACCGAGATCAAGCCACAGGTTCACGAGTGGACCTGGCCTGACGGCAAGAACCTGATTGTGCTCAGCGAAGGTCGTCTGCTGAACCTGGGCAACGCCACCGGACATCCGTCGTTTGTGATGTCCAACAGCTTCTCCAATCAGACCATCGCCCAGATCGAGTTGTGGACCAAGAACTCCGACTACCCCGTCGGCGTCTACACCATCCCCAAGCATCTGGATGAGAAGGTCGCCCGTCTGCACCTGGATGCCCTGGGTGTCAAGCTGACGGAGTTGACCAAGGCCCAGGCCGAATACATCGGCGTCGATGTCGACGGGCCCTACAAGCCCGACCACTACCGCTACTGAGCAGTACTACAGCAGACCGAGGTCGGCGACGGTGTCGCGTTCCTCCACAAGCTCTGCCACGCTGGCATCGATGCGTTCCCGGCTGAACGCATCGATGTCCAGCCCCTGCACGATGGACCATTCGCCGTCGTCGCAGGTACACGGAAATGAAGAGATCAGGCCTTGGGGCACCTCGTAGCTGCCATCAGACGGTACGCCCATCGACACCCAGTCGTCAGCCGGCGTGCCCTGGGCCCAGTTGCGCATGTGATCCAGTGCCGCTGAGGCGGCCGAGGCAGCCGACGAAGCACCCCGTGCCTCGATGATCGCAGCCCCGCGCTTTTGGACGGTGGGGATGAAGGTGTTCTCCAACCAATCCTGATCGCCCACCGTTTCGGCGGCGTTGGTGCCGTTGACCTGGCAATGGAACAGGTCGGGGTACTGGGTGGCGGAGTGGTTCCCCCAGATTGTCATCTGGCTGATGTCGGTGACGTTCGCGCCGGTCTTGTCCGCCAGTTGCGAGATCGCCCGGTTGTGGTCCAAACGGGTCATGGCGGTGAACTGCTGATCGGGGATCTCAGGAGCGTTGTTCATCGCGATCAGACAGTTGGTGTTCGCGGGGTTTCCCACGACCAGCACCTTGACGTCGCCCGAGGCATGATCGTTCAGCGCCTTGCCCTGACCGGTGAAGATCGCGCCGTTGGCCTGCAACAAGTCGGCCCGCTCCATCCCCTTCCCACGGGGTTTTGAGCCCACCAGCAGGGCGTAGTCTGCATCCGTGAAGGCCTCACCGGCATCATCCGACTGCACCGTGTCCGCAAGCAGAGGGAACGCGCAGTCGTTCAGCTCCATCACCACGCCCTTGAGGGCATCCATCGCCGGAGGGATCTCCAACATCTGCAGGATCACGGGCTGATCGGCACCCAGCATGCCGCCGCTGGCGATTCGAAACAGCAGCTGGTACCCGATTTGACCGGCTGCCCCGGTGACGGCGATGCGGACGGGCTGATTGCTCACGATGGCTCCTGGGGCGGTACGGCTGAGGGCGCCTGTGTGGCGCGCCGGCATCCTACCCCTCCACCCACCCACGTTTTTGACACCCCCTGGTGTGCCTAGGACCCCAGGCGGATGACCTGATCGGCGGCTGCCAGGACCCGTTCACGGTGGCTGACCACCAACAACGTCGGCCGGTCCGGTCGGTTCAGCAAACGCTGCCAGACCTCATTCTCGGTATCGACGTCCAAGGCAGAGGACAGATCGTCCACCACCAGCAGGTCCGGGCAGCGCACGAATGCCCTGGCGGCGGCGGTTCGTTGAATCTGTCCGCCCGACATGCGCACGCCACGGGGACCGACGGCGGTGTCCAGGCCCTTTCCCATCCGGGCCAGATCCTGTTCCAGGGCGGCGATGCGCAGCGCTTCGTCCAGGCCATCGTCATCGACTCCCAACAGGATGGTTTCGGCCAAGGTCTCGCTGAACAGGCGTGGAACCTGGGGCAGGTAGGCCACCCGGGGCGGTGTCAGCTGGGTGGCGGGGTCAATGACGATCTCCCCGTTCCAGCGGATTTGACCGCGGTCCAGCGCAATCAGCCCCAACAAGGCGCGGAGCAATGTTGATTTGCCGGAGCCAACCGGTCCGGTGATCACCGTGACCGTACCCGCGTCCAGGTGCAGGTCCAACGGGCCGATGACCGAACCGCCCTGTTCCACCACCAATCCCGTTGCCTCAAGCGTCACCAGTCTGTCCACCCCCCGATGGCTCGCATCGGGCACGGGCGTGGTGGCGAAGTCCCCCGGACCGTCCCGGAGCGCCGTCGCCACGGGCGCACCCACCCCCAACGGTCCCTGTCCGACCGGCAACAGTCGGCCCATCCGTTCCACCGACACGTCGGCTTGGCGTTCGTAGGCCCCCCAGCGTGCCACCCAGCGGGGCAGGTTGGCGATGACGATGGCTGACGCCGCGAACAGTCCGACATCGCCGACGGTGGCGTCGCCCCCCGCCAGGGCCGGAGCCAACAACAGCAGTGCCAGGCCGGTTGACAGGTTCCCTGTGGCCCCTGACAAGGTCTGCAGCGTCTGGGTTGCAACCTGGTCACGAAGGGCCGCCGCCGCTCGATCATCTCCCAGGGATGTGAACCGATCCTGAACCGCCACTTCGGCCCCGGCGGCTTTGATGGCGGTGATCGACCCGAACGTGTCACCGATGAATGAGGTGACCGCCGCCGTGGCCTCACGTTCGATCAACCGCAATTCTTTCAACCGGCGGCCCAGGGTTCGTGTCAGCGCCAATGCGGCGGCGACGGGCAGCGCGACGACCAGTGTCACGCGCCAGTCCACGCGGGCCATCACCGCCAGGGCGGCGATCGTCGCGACTCCGGACCCGGCGATGTCCAACCACACGTCAAGCACCAGCGCCAGGTTTCGGGTGTCATCGCGGAATCGGCTGACCGCCTCGCCGGGGGAGCCGGGCAGTCGCCCCGCCGCCGGGCCCGGATCAGCAACCAGCGATCGCAACATGTTCAGCCGCGGCACGGTGTGCCAGTGGACCCACAGCCCATGCCACTGACGGGCGCTGAAGGCCAGCAGGACCCACCGTCCGACCTCGACGCCGGCCAACGCAGCCAGGCCTCCCCACACCAGCCGGGCGGCACCGTCGGCCTGCACCCTGTCCAACACGACCTTCAGCAGCACACCGGCCAGAACGGGCAGGGCATGGAAGGTGGTCCAAAATGCCATGCCGATCAGATAGCCGATCGGTTCTTGACGCAAGATACGCCAGGCCACCTGACGTGAGCTGGTTGCGGTGGTCATGCGAGCTCCGGCGCCGCGCCGTGGTCAACAGCAGCATTCCCCCGCCGCAGGGCCCGGTACCGGCTGTCAGGGTTGGCCAGCAGATCGCGGCGGGGCCCGTGCTCGACGATGGTGCCGTCGGACATGACCGCCACCTCATCGACCCGATCCAACGTTTCCAGTCGGTGCGCAATGATGACGACCGTGCGCCCCTGGATCACCCGGCCGGTGGCCTGCCCGATGAGTTCCTCGGTATCGGGATCCAGGCGGCTGGTTGCCTCGTCCAGCACCACCAAGCCCGGATCGGTCAACAAGATGCGTGCGAAGGCAAGTAGCTGCGCTTGCCCGGCCGACAACTGCAGGTCACCGTCAAGTTGGGTCTCAAGCCCGTGCGGCAGCGCCTGTGACCAGTCGCGCAATCCCACTTCGGTCAGCACCTGCCACAGACGGCCGTCGGCGGCGTCAACCGTCCCCAACAGGGTCAGGTTGTCGCGAAGGCTGGCTCGGAGGATCTGGACCTCTTGGGTGACCACACCGATCCGCCGGCGCAGTTCGGCCTGAGTGGTCTGTCGCAGATCAACACCGCCAAGCCGCAGCGCACCGCTGGTCACATCCCAAAACCGCAACAGCAACCGACCCAGCGAAGTCTTCCCGCTTCCGGTGCGACCCACGATGCCAAGCACCGTTCCTGGATCCAGCCGCAGACTGACGCCGTCAAGCACGGCCTGCTCGGGCTCGTCGGGGTAGGCGAAGACGACGTTGTCGAACTCGACTTCAAGCGGACCCGACGGCAACGGTGTCCCCGGCCCGTCGACCAAGGCCGGTCTGGTGGCCAACAACCTGGCCGCCCGTCTGGAACCCGCGATTGCACGTTGGAATTCGGTCAACTGCTCGGCTACCGACTCAAGGGGCTGGCGGACCATCTGGGCGAACCGAAACAGTGCCAACGTCGCACCCAGACTCAGTTGTCCCTGCAGGTTCAGA
>JBBSNE010000197.1:0-5610 GCA_038232815.1 Euzebyales bacterium
AGGCGGTCCAGATGCAGGCGGTCCAGATCCAGGCAGGGTCGGGCTTGTCACCACGACCGTGCCGCGCTCGGTGGCCACGTCGATGTGGTCGAACCCGCCCCGGCGGGTGATCAGGATATGGGCCTCACCGCCATCGACCGGAAGGCCCATCAGCCGGGTGAGCGGCTCATCCTCGTCGCTGTCTGCCGGGTCAGCGCGGTCAGAGACGAACAGCAACGTCCCGTCAGGGGTGAATGTCGGGTGGGATTCTCCTTTTTCCGATCGGGTCAAACGCCGGGGTTGGTGGATCCCGTCGGGGTCGATGCGCCATAGCGAATTGACATACCGGGTCCGGTCATCGTTCAGCTCTGCCACCGCGGTGACAAGATGTCGACCGTCGGGGGACCCGACCAGCCCGCTGACCCGTGGCAGTTCGAGGTAGCGGTCAAGATCGTCAAACGGGGTCTGGTCGCGCATCAACAGTGGGTCGATCAGGTGCGATGCAGCGCGGTGATCGAGTCGACATAGTCATACCCCAGATCCTTGGCCACCGCCGGTTCGGTGACCATGCCGGCGTGCACGTTCAGTCCCGCCGCGAAGGTGGGATCCTGGCTGAGTTCGGTCTTCACGCCGTTGTCGGCCAAGCGGATGACGTAGGGCAATGTGGCGTTGTTCAACGCCAGGGCCGAGGTGCGGGGCACGGCGCCGGGCATGTTTGCCACGCAGTAGTGGACCACACCGTCCACCAGATAGGTCGGGTCGGAATGGGTGGTGGGTTTGGAGGTCTCAAAGCACCCACCCTGATCAATGGCGACGTCGACCAGCACGCTGCCGTCACGCATCGACTTGACCATCTCTGCGGTGACCAGTTTCGGGGCGCGTGCGCCCTTGACCAGAACCGCGCCGATGACCAGGTCGGCGTCCAGCACCTCTGCCCGCAACGTCGCCAAGTTCGAATAGACGGTGCTGAGCGCCGCGCCGAACCGTCGTGACAGGCGGTCCAAGACGTTCAGGTCGCGGTCGAGCACGGTGACGTCGGCACCCAGTCCGATCGCCATCTCGATGGCGTTGACGCCGACGACCCCTCCTCCGATGACCACCACCTTGGCCGGGGCAACCCCGGGGACACCGCCCGGCAAGATGCCGGCCCCGCCCTGGGAGATCTCCAGGCAGTGCGCACCGGCCTGGACACTCAGCCGGCCCGCGACCTGTGACATCGGGGCCAACAAGGGCAGGCCTCCGTCCTGATCGGTGATCGTCTCATAGGCGATGGCGGTGACACCACTGTCGATCAGGTCCTTTGTTTGCTCGGGATCCGGCGCCAGATGCAGGTAGGTGAACAACACCTGGCCAGGGCGCAACATGGCTCGTTCCGCCGCTTGGGGCTCTTTGACCTTGACGATCATCTCGGCGTTGGCGAACACGCTTGCGGCATCGTCGAGCAGTGTGCCCCCGGCGGCGGCGTAGTCCTCGGCGCCGGCGCCGACACCGTCCCCACAACCGCGTTGTACCCACACCTCATGGCCGTGTGCCACCAGTTCTGCGACGCTGCCAGGAGTCAGGCCAACACGACGTTCGCCGCTTTTTGTTTCTGTGGGGACGCCAACACGCATGAGGGGGCCTTTCGTGGTCGTGCGCCGATCGGCACGCTCTGGATGTGACCATTGTGTTGCACACTATGCCGAATCGGGTGGAGATCGCGGGTCTAGCTTCCCCTGCGTCGGGGGACACTGCGGACATGACCGTGCTCAGCCGAACCGTCGCGCGCCTGCCCACCGTCCCCATGCCGGGATTGACCTGGGCGGTGCGCAGCTGGTTGCAACGCTCGTTCGGCGATCCGCCGCTGGATCCGAACGCGCCGCGCGGCGACACCGGCCTGTTCGGTCCCGGCAGTGCCTCGTGGGAACTGTTCAGCGACGCGGCGTCAATCGTCGGAGGGATCCGTTCGTTGTTGTTGGAGCTGACCCATCCCCTGGCCATGGCGGGCGTCGCGGATCACTCCCGCTACTTGGACGAGCCGTTGCAGCGGTTGCAGCACACATCTGCCTACTTCGCGCTAGCGACGTTCGGCTCATCGGCGGAGGCCCTCGGAATCACTCAGCGGGTGAGGGGCATACATCGACGTGTGGTGGGCACCGCTCCCGATGGCCGGCCCTACCAGGCGTCCTCACCCGACCTGCTGACCTGGGTGTCGATCACCGCCACCGAAAGCTTCTTGCGCAGCGACCTCGACTTCGGAACCGACCCGCTGTCGCCAGCCCGCCGTGACCTGTTCGTCGCTGAACAGTCGCGGGTCGCCGCACTACTGGACCCACGCGTCGACCTGACCGGCCTGCGAGCATCCGATGATGCCGGGCAGATGCTGCGACACGGGCAGATCACGTTGCCATTGATCGAGGAGGGTTGGCTGCCGACGACCGAGGACGAACTACAGGCCCGATTGCATTCGTTCCAGCCGCAGCTGGCCGTGGGACAGCAGGGCCGGGAGTGCCTGAGGTTCCTGCTGTGGCCGCCGGTCGATCCGGTTTTGCGACTGGGCTATCTGCCGACCTTGGCCGGGGCGCTTGGCACCTTGGAACCCCATACCTTGAGGCTGTTGGGCCTACCCGTGCGCGACACCACGGCCTCGGTCATGCGCCTGCAGTCAGAGGTGGCACTGATCGCCTTGCGCACGGCCCTGGCACGTTCGTCCCCCAACGCGGAACAGGCGCAGAAACGGGCGGCGGCTGCCTAGTCGCTGATTTCTACCGAAGGGTAGAACGCAACGTGGTCCTTGATCTCGGCCGCTGCGTCCTTGGGGTCCCTGTAGGTCCAGGCGGCGTTGGTCTCTGACGTCCCGTCCACCGTGATGGTGTAGTAGCTGGCGGTGCCCTTCCAGGGGCAGACCGTTGCATGATCGGTTTCGCTGAAGTACTCGGTCTTCAGTGACGACGGCGGGAAGTAGTGGTTCCCCTCGACGACCTCGGTGTCGGGGCTCTCGGCGATGACGGTTCCGTTGTATGTGGCAGTGGGCATGTGGGAGCCAACCAACGAGCTGGCTGCGCTATTCCGAGCCGGCAAGGAACTCCGATTACCATCACCGCGGCACGAACCAATCTCAGCAACGTGAAAGGCGTCACATGCCGTTGGATGCCAGTCCCTGGACCTTTGTATCCACACGTGAGGTCTATGCCAACCCGTGGATCCGGGTGACCGAGCGCACCGGCCGACGTCCTGACGGCAATCCAGCCCTGTACGGGATCGTCCACGCCAAGATCGCCGTCGGCGTCCTGGCCGTCACCGCTGATGACCGAGTCGTCTTGGTCGGCCAATGGCGGGTGCCGCATGATCAATGGTCCTGGGAGCTTCCTGAAGGCGGAACCGATCGCGGTGAGGATCCCGAGCAGGCAATCGTCAGAGAACTGCGGGAGGAGACAGGCTACTTGGCGGCGTCGTGGCAGCCGCTGGGGCCTCTGGTCCACCTCAGCAATTCCCACTCCGACGAGACCGCCCTGCTGTATTTGGCGACCGATCTGACCCACGTCGGTGCCCAGCCGGACGGCGACGAGGTCTTGGAGGTGATCACGCCCACGATGGACCAGGCACTGGCGATGGTCGATGACGGTGAGGTGACAGACGCGATGACCGTCATCGGCTTGTTGCGGTACGCACGACATCACACCTGACGGGCGCGAGGCCCGTGCCGGACAGCGTAGGCTGCGCCCTCTATGACGATTTCCAGTGAGGTCGGCCGCCTGCGCGAGGTCATCTTGCACCGACCAGGGCTTGAGTTGCGCCGCCTGACCCCGGTGAACAAAGAGGCGTTGTTGTTCGATGAGTTGGTCTGGGTCGGCAAGGCCCAGGAAGAGCACGACAGCTTCGCCAAGCTGCTCGACAGCCGGGGGGTCACGGTGCGGCTGTTCTCAGACCTGTTGAACGATGTGGTCATCGATGGCGAGGTGGCCCGGGATCTCATCAGACAACGAGCATCTGCAGAGACCTGCGGAGTGGAACTGGTCGACCGGGTCCGAGGATTCTTGAGCGAACTGCCCCCGGCACAATTGGCAGACCACCTGATCGGCGGGTTGACGGTTGATGAGGTGCCCGGGGCGGGGGACGGGTTCGTCGGTGGCCTGCTGGGCCCGACCGCGTTCCTCGTGCCGCCACTGCCCAACGCGGTGTTCACGCGCGATCCCAGTGCACACCTGTACGGGGGCAGGGTGCTGTCCCCCATGCACAAACCGGCACGTCAGCCCGAGCGGTTGTTGTGGCGGACGATGTATGCCAACCATCCAGAACTGTCGGGCCGGCCGGTGTGGTACGGCGAACAGGCCAAAGACTACTTTCCTGCCACCATCGAGGGCGGGGACATCTTGGTCCTCAGCGACCACGCCATCGCCGTCGGTGTCAGCGAGCGCACCTCGCCGATCGCGGTGGAGAACCTGGCCGCCCGTTTGTTCGAGGCCGATGAGGTGGAGTTCGTCCTGGCCGTGGAGTTGCCGATGGGACGGGGCACCATGCACCTGGACACCGTGCTGTCCCAACTGGATCGTGATGCCATGGTGGTGTGGCCCCGCTTGCCGTCGGTGTCAAGGACCTTTCGCATCCGACCGGGTGGTGGGGCGGGACCGGCCAGCGGGACGGGCACCATGACCGTACGGGAAGAACCCGACCTGCTGCGGGCCATGGCGGATGCCATGGGGGTCGATGAACTTCGCGTGATCACCACCGGGGAGGACGAGGTCGCAAGCGACCGGGAACAATGGGACGACGGCAACAACACCCTGGCCATCGCCCCGGGTGAGGTCGTGGCGTACGAACGAAACGTCGACACCAACCGACGACTGCGAGACGCGGGGATCACCGTTCATGAGATCTCGTCCTTCGAGCTGCCCCGCGGACGGGGCGGCCCCCGCTGCATGTCCTGCCCGGTCGACCGCGACTGACCTGCGCCTTTCTGTCCGATCAGGGGGCCGGCGTCAACGGGAGCGCCATGAAGATGTCGTCAACGGTCTGGCCTTCCAACATGAACTCGTCCCGCAGCACCCCCTCGACGACGAACCCGGCGCGCTCATAGACGCGCCGCGCCCTCGTGTTCGAGCCCAGCACCCGCAGGCCGATCTTGACCGCACCACGGCGACGGGCCTCAGCCACCGCCGCCTGGACCAGCGCGGTGCCGACGCCATGACCGGTTGCGGCTGGATCGACGGCCAAGCCCTGGATCTGCAGGACATGCGCGCTTGCGGGCAGTGGCGTGGGGTGGCCCACCATGATATAACCCACGACGTCGTCGTCCACCTCGCCGACAAGGTAATCCTCGGCCGGCCGCCGCTCGAACATGTCGGTGTCCGGCCCCGGAGGAGTACCGGGGGACACCGTGGTCGAAAACGTTGCCAGGTCCAGGTCCCGCAACCGGTCGTGGTCGCCCAGACCAGCCGTCCGAATTCGCACCATGACTCGGCAGGCTACCCCCTCACCCCCCAAGGGTTTGACACCACAGCCGGGGGAAGCGGCGGTCAGCCGATCAGCACCGAGCGGGCCGCGATGACCAGACCGCCGACGATGATCAGGCTTGAGGTGATGATCGGCAGGGCGGTGCTGACCCTGGCCCAGGTGTTGCCCTCCAAGCGGTCCATGACGCGGAAGCGCACG
>JBBSNE010000198.1:0-5608 GCA_038232815.1 Euzebyales bacterium
AAGGGGAACCAGGACATGATCCAGACACACCGTCGGTCAGTTCATACGCTGACGTTGGCCGCCATCGTTTTTGCGTTGGTCTGGGCACTGCTACCCGCAGCATCCCCGGCCGCGGGGCAACAACCCGCAGACGCTGCTGAGTCCACCACCACCGACAAGCCGGGCCCCGACAACTTGACAGCGGAAACCGCCGAAGCGGTCCCGGTGGCAGGCGTCAACGAGTTTGTGCCAGGGGAAAGTGAAAGCGGGTTGTGGATCGTCGAGTTGGTCGACGATGCACTACCGGCTGCCGCCCAGGAGAATCCTGAACTGTTCCCTGCTATTGCGGGTGAGGCTCGCTTGGATGCACAGTCCCAGCCTGCACGCGCCTATCGCGATCAGCTGGTCCAGGCCCAAGCCGAGGTGATACAGCAGGCCGAACAGGAGATTGGCCGGGCTGCCGAGGTCGCGTTCCAATACACAACCGCCCTCAACGGTTTTGCCATTCGCGTGGATCAGAACGAAGCCCGAGAGATCGCCAAGCTGGATGGTGTCAAGCGCGTCCAGCCGGACTTCATCCGCGAACTGCAGACCGATGCCGGGCCAGAGTTCATCAACGCCCTTGAGTACGTCACCGACCCCGGGTCGGGCAACGAGATCGTTTCCCCTGAGCCGGGGGTCGACACCCTGGGTGAGGGCGTCGTCGCCGGAATCATCGACTCCGGCATCTCCTATGACAACCCGTCTTTTGCTGCCACTGTCCCGGTGTCAGCGGGCGGGGACGGCTACGTCTTCACATACGAGGGTGACTACTTCGGCGTCTGTGACCCTGCCAACGACGGCAGCGATCCAAACAACCAGGCAGATGAGATCTGCAACGACAAGCTGATTGGCGCGTGGAACTTCGTCCCGGGATCTGAGTACGGTGCTCGGGACGACGACGGCCACGGGTCACACACCGGGTCGACGACGGCGGGCAACCAAGTGCTTGCCACCGTGAGCTCGGGTGAGGTCAGCCGGGACGTGACGATCTCCGGTGTTGCGCCCCATGCCCAGATCATCTCATACAAGGTGTGCGGTGAGGCCTTCGGCGGGGGCTGCGGCGGGTCAGCAATCGTCGCGGCGATCGAGCAGTCGATCGACGATGGCGTGGTCGACGTCCTCAACTACTCCATCGGCTCGACGTCCCCTGGTGACCCCTGGTCGGACGCCGATGCGTTGGCGTTCTTGAACGCCCGGGCAGCGGGCATCTTCGTGGCCACCTCGGCCGGCAACAGCGGTCCCCTGCCCGCCACCGTGGGTTCGCCGGCAGGCACCCCGTGGATGACCAGCGTCGGTGCCAGCCAGCACAACCGCAGCTACGTCCAGTCCATCACCGTCACCGGCGGCCCGACGTTTGACGGCAAGGGCTTCACACCCGGTCTTGAGACACCCGCCGACGTCGTCTACGCCGGCGCATTCGACAACCCCTTGTGCCTGCCCGATGAGTTCCCTGCCGGCACTGACTTCAGTGGCAAGATCGTCATCTGTGATCGGGGAGAGATCGGACGGGTGGCCAAGAGTGTGGTCGTCGCCGATCTCGGTGCCGTCGGGTACGTGCTGGTCAACGACCCCCTGAACGCTGCATCGCTGAACAGCGACGCGTTCGCCGTTCCCGGTGTCCACCTCAGCAACGCTGACGGCACCGCACTGAAAGACTTGGTTGAATCCGGAGCGGTCACCGCGACGATCACCCCCACCGAACGCGTGGTCAACGACGCCTTTGCAAACCTGCAAGCCTCGTTCAGCTCGCGTGGTCCGAACCTCAGCGCCGACTACATCACCCCTGACGTCACCGCCCCTGGTGTGGACATCATCGCCGCGATCGGCATTGCCACCCCAGAAAACGACGGTGGCCCCATTGCCTGGGGATTCCTGTCGGGAACCTCGATGTCAAGTCCGCACACCGCCGGTGCCGGTGCGTTGCTCAGCTCGGCGCATCCTGACTGGTCGCCCGCCCAGATCCAGTCCGCCTTGATGCTGACCGCTCGGTATGACGGGCTGCTGAAGGAGGACGGGACAACACCGGCCGACCCATATGACTACGGCGGCGGGTACATCGACGTCGCACTTGCCGACGCCACCGGTCTGATCATGGACGAGACCAAGGACGACTACCTGGCCGCCAACCCGGCTGAGGAGGGGGACCCCACCACGATCAACCATGCCTCGCTGTCGAACCAGGACTGCCTGGACACCTGTGAGTGGACACGGACATTCACCCCGGTGGCCGACGCCACCTACACCGTCACCACCGAAAGCGATGAGGGTCTGACGCTGACGGCCAGCCAGGCCAGCGTGACTGCCGCAATCGGAAACGATTTCGAGCTGTCCGTCACGGCCAGCCCCGGTGCTTCCCCAGTCGGCGAACCACTGTTCGGTCGGGTCATCTTGACCCCCGACGATGCCAGCCTGTCGGTGGCCCACCTGACGGTGGCGGTCATCCCGTCCGCGGGTGTGGTACCAGAAGAAATCGTCATCGACACCCGTCGCGACGCCGGCAGCAAGGTCGTCGAAGACCTGCGCACCATCGGTGCCGACCCGCTGGGCATCCAGGTGACCGGCCTGAACGGGGGTATCGAGGAAGAGTTCGCCATCCCCGGCGACCCGACCAACGGCGACCCCTTCGACACGCCGGAGGGCACCGTGTTCACCACGGTGGAGGCCACTGCCGAGACAACGCGGCTGATCGCCGAGATCACCCAGTCGGAGTCCCCTGACCTGGACCTGTTCGTTGGGTTCGGCGACACCCCTTCCGACGACACGCTGTTGTGTGTCTCAGCCTCCGGGACAGCTCTGGAGTTCTGCGAGATCGAAAGCCCCGAACCTGGGACCTACTGGATTCTGGTTCAGAATTGGCAGCCGTCCTCACCAGAGGCAGTCGACGCGTTCACGTTGTCGACCGCGGTCATCGGCGGTGACCAGGGCAACCTGACCGTCATCCCATCCGACCCCTCCCCCGCGTTGAACACCCCCTATGACCTGACGGTGGCCTATGACCTTGAGATGGAACCGGGCCGCAGCTACTACGGGTCGATCATCCTGAGCAGCGGTGACACCCAGATCGGTGAGATCCCGGTCACCGTCAACCGCTTCGCCGACGATGTGGTCAAGACGACGGACAGCAGCCGGGTCCGACCCAACGACACCGTCAACTACGAGATACTGGTACGCGGCAACGTCACCGACGAGGACATGGTGTATCGCATAAGCGATCAGGTTCCCGACGGTCTGACGCTGGTGCCCGGCTCGGTCCTGGTCGACGGCCAACCGTCCGATGAAGTGACTGTCAACGGTGACACGATCCTGTGGACCCCGACCCAACCGACCACGCAGGGTGCCGACGGCGACTATGTGCTGACGACCGACGCCAACGACGACACTTGCGCAGAAAACAGCTATCTGAACCTTCAGGAATTCGGGATCCCTCCCGGGTCCCCGTTCGATGGTGACACCTTCGCATTCAGGGTGTTCGCCTCCGGCGAGCCCCTTCCCTTCTACGACGACGCATATGAAGGCGTGGTCTTCACCGACAACGGCTATCAGGACTTCACCTACGACGGCATCGTCTACGACGCCGAGCCAATCCCAGACCCGGCAGACCCCAACGGCATCATTGCCGACCTCATGCAAGACCTGGTGGTCACCTACGACCCCACGCCCGGTGCCGAACGTGGCATCCGGCTGGCTTCGACCGGCAACACCGCCGACGATTTCTGGGTCATCGATTACGACCAGGTCGAACCCGCCGGGGGTGGGGCACAGTCGACCTTCCAGGTCTTCGGCTTCCGTTCCGTTGTCGACGCCCCCGGTGCCTATGAATACATCATCGCCTTTGACCAAGCAGGTGACCTGGCCGGACCGGTCACGGTTGGCCTTGAGAACATCACCGGCTTGAAGGGCACGCCAGTGGTGAGTGCCGGAGACGCAACCGGTGTCATCACCGACACCACCGTGCTGTGCTTTGACTACGCCGGCGCCACCGCTGACCCAACAGTGTTGACCTTCGACGCCACCGTCGATCCGGGTACCAGAGGCGCAATCACCAACACGGCCGCGTCCATCGACACCGCCGACCCCTACAGCAAGATTGAAACCACTTCGGCGACGATCAACGGCCCCGGGGGCGGCACGCCACCCCCGACGGATCCGCCGACGCCGGGACCGACCACCCCTCCGACCGAGACCCCCGGCGGAATCCCGTTGGTGACGGTCACCGCGGCTGACGACACCTTCACCTTCACCCGCAGTGAGGCGACCGACGAACCATTGACAGTCGTCTTCGAAACCGCCGGTGATGCCGTCGAAGGTGAGGACTACGTCGACCTGGGCTCGACCATCACCATCCCGGCCGATGCCCGAGCTGAAACGCTGACCGTGACCGAGCTTCCCGGCGCCGAAGGGGGCGAAGAGGTTGAGGTCACTGTCATCGACGGTGAGGACTACGAAGCCGGCAACCCCGATACCGCCACAGTGATCTTGGAGGGGGCAGGTGATCCTGATCCCGATCCTGGAACAGGAGAGCCAGTCACCGACGTCGGTGGTGTGACGGTTGAGCCCGGAACGGTGACCCGCTACGAGGGGGCGACCAGGATAGAGACGGCCGTTGACATCTCTCAGGCGCTGTTCCCCGAGGACGACAGTGCCGATGCGGTCATGCTGGCCCGGTCTGACGTCCCGTTCGACGCCTTGGCGGCAACCCCGCTGGCCAAGACCCAGAACGGACCCTTGTTGCTGACCAACAGTGACGAGCTGCATCCGGCAACTGCGGCCGAGATCGACCGTGTGCTGGCCGATGGAGGTCAATTGATTCTGCTGGGCGGGACTGCTGCCCTATCACCAGCAATCGAAGACGCCCTGGCGGAGGTCTATTCCACCACCCGGTTGGAAGGTCCGACGCGAGTCGAGACGGCGGTCGACATCGCCGAATTCATCGGCGACCCCGAGGCGATCCTGGTGGCCACGTCCGAAAACTTCCCGGACGCGCTGACCTCCGGTGCCGCCGCTGCCCACGCGAACGGCGTGGTGTTGTTGACCCCAGAGGCCGATGTCCACCCCGCCGTCCAGGCCTATCTGGATGCCAACGCCACGACGACGGCCTTTGCCATCGGCGGTCCAGCGGCGCGCGCATTCACAGAGATGACTCCGGTCGTCGGGACGGGTAGAGAAGAAACCTCGGTCAAGGTGGCGGAGACGTTCTTCGACGACCCTGACATGATCGGCCTTGCGCGTGGTGACGAATTCGCTGATGCGTTGACCGGTGGGGCCCACGCGGCCCTGACCGGTGGCCCCGTCCTATTGACCCCCACTGACTTCTTGCATCCCGCGGTACAGGACTACACCTGCTCGGTGGCACCGGTTGCGGGGTTCATCTATGGCGGAACGTCTGCCATAAGTGAGGCTGTGGCCGATGCCCTCCTGGGCGCAGTGACCGGGGAGGCCTGCCCGGCCTAGTCCGATTCACACGTCAGTCACGACGGCGTAGTTGCAACCAGGCGAACCCCAGCACCCCGCGGTAGAGCTGGTAGTCGGATTGACTCTGTTCAGCGAAGGACAGGTCATGGGAGGTTAGTACCGCGGTGACACCGGC
>JBBSNE010000199.1:0-5598 GCA_038232815.1 Euzebyales bacterium
CAACAGCCCGCCGGCTGAATCGCCCGCCACGACCAGCCGGTCGGTGTGACTCCGGTCCCCCATGCCGGCAGCACACCACTTGACCCAGTCCCAGCAGTCCTCATGCGCCGCGGGAAAGGGGTGCTCGGGGGCCAGGCGGTACTCGACGCTGACCACCACCGCGGGTGTGGCGACCAGCGCCCGCGCCTGAGCCTCATGGGTGTCCAGATCACCGATGACCCAGCCGCCCCCGTGAAAGAACACCACCAAGGGCAAGGGTCCCTGATGGACCGATAGGTCAAGCGGACGGTAGATACGGCACCACAGCCCGTCACGCAGCACCCCTTCGACCGAACAGGCGGGCCCGGGCAACGGGCCTGTCCCCCGCCTCGCGGCCGCAACCTCCGTGAACAATTTACGGGCGTCGGCCGCGGACGGCAGTTCGTGATACTGAGGACGACCGGCGGCCACCGCATCATCGATGAAGGTCTGGGTATCGGGATCCAAGGTCATGACCGACGCATTCTTGCGCATGTCAGGCATGATCGGGGCATGCGACCCGACACCGACACCATTCGCGCCGCCCCCAAGGTGCTGTTGCACGACCACCTGGACGGTGGACTGCGCCCCGAAACCGTCATCGAGTTGGCGACCGAACATGGTTATGAGAATCTGCCCACAACCGATCCGCAGGAGCTGGCAGCCTGGTTCACCAGCGGGGCGGACCGTAAGTCACTGCCGTTGTATCTGGAGGCGTTCGATCACACCGTCGGCGTGATGCAGACCGCCGAGGCACTGGAACGTGTCGCCTATGAGTGCGCGACTGATCTGGCCGCCGACGGGGTGGTGTACGCCGAGAGCCGGTTTGCCCCAGAACAGCATGTCCAGCAGGGTCTGTCTCTGGATCAGGTCGTGGAGGCCGTGCTCGCGGGCTTCGATCGTGGCATGGCTGATCACGACATCACCATCGGCACGCTGGTCACCGCCATGCGCCACGCCGCGCACTCCCGCGAGATCGCCGAGTTGGCGATGCGCCATCGGGACCAGGGGGTGGTGGGCTTCGACATCGCCGGGGCCGAAGCAGGCTTTCCCCCCACCCGCCATCTCAGTGCCTTCCAACTGATCCAGCGGGAGAACTCCCACATCACCATCCATGCGGGTGAGGCCTTCGGCCTGAAGTCCATCTGGGAGGCGTTGCAGTTCTGCAACGCCGAACGACTGGGTCATGGAATGCGGATCGTCGACGACATCACCGGGGACGGCGACGAGGCCAAACTGGGGCGGCTGGCCGCCTTCGTCCGGGACTTGCGCATTCCATTGGAGATGTGTCCGACCTCCAACGTCAACACCGGCGCCGCCCCCTCCCTGGCCCAGCACCCGATCGACCTGCTGAAACGCCTTCGGTTCCGGGTCACACTGAACACCGACAACCGGTTGATGTCGGGCGTGACGATGAGCTCGGAGATGCAGGCGATGGTCGACACCTTCGACTGGACCCTCGAGGATCTGCGCTGGTTGACGATCAACGCGATGAAGAGTGCGTTCTGGCCGTTCGATGAGCGTCTGGCGCTGATCGACGACGTGATCAAACCGGGGTACAACGACCTTGGTGCTGCGTAGCTGAATCCACAGTCACCACCGGGTTATCGCAACCTAGGTGCCAAATGGCTTGTCGGACAATCGTCCCTGTGTTGAATTGACCCGTGACCCCCGTGTGGCGTCGGTCGAATTGGACGTTGAAGTGTTCAAGGCCGCCCAGACCATACCCACGGGAATCCGACGGGCCGAGGCGTCTTCCAACACCCTCATCGACATTGACGGGACCGACGATGTCAGGATCGATGCTGACGTGGCCATCCTTGACACGGGGGTCGACGCAAGCCATCCCGATCTCAACGTCGTGGCGCAGACCAACTGCGCCATCAAGGGCATGTTCAACACCACCTGTCGAAATGGCAGCGCTGCTGACGGGGATGGTCATGGGACCCACGTCTCGGGCACCGTCGCCGCGTTGGACAATGACCTGGGTGTGGTGGGCATGGCCCCCGGTGCTCGTATCCACGCGGTCAAGGTCTTGGACGACAGTGGCTCGGGTTACCTGTCGTGGATCATCGCCGGTATCGACTGGGTCACCGCCCGCGCCGATGTCATCGAGGTCGCCAACATGAGCTTGGGCATCCAAGGCACCAGTGCCGCCATGGACACCGCCATATCGAATTCCGTCGCCGCCGGTGTCACTTATGCGGTCGCCGCGGGCAACAGTTCCATGGATGCACGCGACTACAGCCCGGCCAGCAACCCCGACGTCATCACCGTGTCGGCCCTTGCCGATTTCGATGGCCAACCGGGCGGTCTGGGTCAACCGACCTGCCGCCCCGATGAGGACGACACCCTGGCGAACTTCTCCAACTTCGGTCCCGCGGTTGAGATCGCCGGACCCGGTGTCTGCATCCTGTCCACCGTTCCAGGCGGCGGGTACGCCACCTACAGCGGCACGTCGATGGCCTCACCCCACGTCGCCGGTGGCGCCGCGGTGCTGTTGGCCTCCAACCCCTCCCTGTCGCCTGACGGGGTCCGCTCGACCCTGATCAGCCAGGGCAGCACCGACTGGACAGACGAGGTCGACGGGGTGACCGAACCCCGCTTGGACGTCGGCAACGAGACTGTCTTCGCGCCGGCCACCGTCCCCGGCGGCGGATCATCCGGCGGCGGTGGCGACACCGGCGGCAACTGCAATCCCGGCCAAGCCAAGAAGGGCCAGTGCTGACCACCGGCTAAAGGTGGGGGCGGCAGGCATGATTGGCCGCTATGCCAAATTCTGCCGCCCCCGCCAGCCGCAGCCTCCGATCACGTGAGGACCTGCGCAACATCGCTATCGTGGCCCATGTCGACCACGGCAAGACCACGCTGGTCGATGCGATGCTGCATCAGTCCGGTACCTTCCGCGCCAACCAGGACGTGGCCAGCCGGGTGATGGACTCCATGGACCTGGAGCGTGAGAAGGGCATCACGATCCTGGCCAAGCACACCGCTGTGCGCCTGCCGGCCAAAGGTGACCAGCAGGCGGTCAAGGTGACCATCGTCGACACGCCCGGCCACGCCGACTTCGGGGGCGAGGTCGAACGCGCTCTGACCATGGTCGACGGGATCCTGTTGTTGGTCGACGCCGCCGAAGGCCCCCTCCCCCAGACCCGCTTCGTGCTGCGAAAAGCGATGGGGTTGAACCTCCCGATGATCCTCGTCATCAACAAGATCGACCGGCCCGACGCCCGCCCGGCCGAGGTGGTGGATGAGGTGTTTGAGTTGCTGTTCGACCTGGACGTTGCCGAGGACTCCATCGACTTCCCCATCGTCTACACCAACGCAAAGGCCGGGACGTCCTCCATGGACCCCGCCACCCCAGGGGCGGATCTGTCGACGTTGTTCGACACCATCCTGTCGACCATCCCCGCCCCCCTGCACGACCCGGACCAGCCGTTGCAGGCGTTGGTGACGAATCTTGATGCCTCGCCCTACCTCGGACGTCTGGCGTTGTGCCGCGTCCACAACGGCAACATCAAAAAGGGGCGGCAGGTCGCCTGGATCAAGGAGGGAGGCGAGACCGAGAACGTCAAGGTGGCCGAACTGTTCACCACCGAAGGGCTGGAGCGGGTGGCGGTCGACGACGTCGGCCCGGGCGGCATCTGCGCCGTCGCAGGCATTCCTCAGGTCATGATCGGCGACACCCTGGCCGACCCCGACGATCCCGCCGCCCTGCCAGGGATCCGCATCGACGAACCCACCCTGACGATGACCATCGGTATCAACACCTCACCGTTGTCAGGACGGTCAGGTGACAAGGTCACCGCCCGCGTCCTGAAAGATCGCTTGGACCGTGAACTGGTCGGGAACGTGTCCCTGCGGGTGGGTGACACCGAACGTCCCGACGCGTGGGAGGTCAAGGGCCGAGGCGAATTGCAGTTGGCGATCCTGGTGGAACAGATGCGCCGTGAGGGGTTCGAGCTGACCGTCGGCAAACCCCAGGTGATCCCGCGGGAGATCGATGGGGTCCGCCACGAACCGTTGGAGCGTGTCACCGTGGACGTCCCCGAGGAACACTCCGGCACCGTCACCCAACTGTTGGCCGAGCGCAAGGGCCGGATGGTGGCGATGACCAACCACGGCACCGGCTGGGTGCGAATCGACTATCTTGCCCCGACCCGTGCCCTCATCGGGTTCCGCACCGACTTCTTGACCGCAACGCGTGGTACCGGCGTGTTGAACCGGGTGTTTGAGGAATATGTTCCCTGGATGGGCGAGGTGCGGATCCGTGGCACCGGTTCGCTGGTTGCCGACCGCAAGGGTCCCGTCACCGCCTTTGCATTGCAGAACCTGTCTGACCGGGGCGTCATGTTCGTGGGTCCGGGCGAGGAGGTCTATGAGGGCATGATCGTCGGGGAGAACTCCAGGGCTGAGGACATGGACCTGAACGTCACCAAGGAAAAGAAGCTCAACAACATCAGGTCGGCCACGGGTGAGGAGCTGGTGCGGTTGACCCCCCCCAAGGTCATGGCCTTGGAACAGGCCCTGGAATGGATGCGGGGCGATGAGAGTGTCGAGGTCACGCCAGAGGCGGTTCGCCTTCGCAAGGTGGAGATGGACCAGGCCAGCCGGGCCCGCTTTGCGCGGCAGGCCAAGAGCGACCGTCTGGACGCCGCGAAATAGTTGCAGTCAAGGACACCCCTTGACGTAACGGTTCCGTGGGTGGGTCGTTGTTGGCTGTGTGCCGCCGCCCTCGTTACTGATCACCGTCGACCAGCAAAGCGACGAAGAGCTCGCCGGGTTGGCCGCATTCAAAGACGATCAGGCTCTGGCGGAGTTGGTTCGCCGGCTGACCCCCGTTGTTCACTCCAAGACCAAGACCTATTTCCTGGCCGGTGGGGATCGTCAGGATGTGATCCAAGAAGGGCTGATCGGCCTGTACAAGGCAGTGTGTGACTACGACCAGACCAAACACCCAAGCTTTCGACACTTCGCTGATCTGTGCGTGACGCGGCAGGTCATCTCGGCGGTGAAGCGCGCCACCCGTCACAAACATGCCCCCCTCAACGCCTATACCTCGCTCTCGGCGCCGACGTCGGATGAGACTGACACGGAGTCCTGGTCTCAGCTTGCCGACGCCGCCAGCGATCCCGCAGGCCAGGTGGAGTCCGTTGCTGCCGTGCTGCACCTGCGGTCAGTGTGTGACGACGTGTTGACCCATCTGGAAAAAGAGGTTCTGGTGAGCTACGTCCAAGGCGACTCCTATGCCGTCATCGCCACACGACTGGGGCGAAGCAACAAGGCTGTCGACAATGCCGTGCAGCGCATCAGATGCAAGCTAGAGGGACGACTGGGCGGTGGCTCCGACGTCTCTGTGGAACCACCAGAGGTCTGGCTCCAGGCCGCCTGACCTGGGCCTTGGGAGTCATGACTCCAACGTCACGCTGACATCTCGCTGCTCGGTTCCGCTGTGAACCACGGTGAGCGACAGCTGGGGATCGCTGCGGCGAAGCGCCAACAGCAGGTCGTCGGCTTCGCGCACCGGCTGTCCGTCGACCTCGATGACCAGGTCCCCCCGTTCCAACCCCGCGGTGGCCG
>JBBSNE010000200.1:0-5587 GCA_038232815.1 Euzebyales bacterium
ACCGCATCGGCGGGATCATCGCCTGCAGCCAGCAAAACTCCCTCGATCACCGCCTGACCGGACCCCAACGCCAACGCGGTCTGCTCCCGATCCTCACCCGCGACGCGGTCGACCGTGATGCCCAGTGCTTGCAATTGCTGCTCGACGACAGTGTCGACGACCGCCGTGCCCCCAAGGATCGTCACCCGGTCCACGGGCACCTCCTGAAGCAAGCCGAGGGCCTCTGCCCCCAGCCCCTCCCGGGGGGTCAGCAGCAGCGGGGAACCGGATTCATACAAAATAGGCCCGGCCGCCAGCGCATCTGGCAAACCGGTGGTTCCCGCAAGATAGACATGGCCCTCCTCATCAGCCCCGGCCATTTGCAACAGATCCCGGGCCACCACCGCCTGCGTCTCCGCAGTCGTGCCGTCGGCGCCCAGTGGATTGATCGTAAACCCCGCCTCCGACCACCCTTGCCGCAAGGCTTGTGGCCCGCCGACGACGACAGCCGAGGACGCGCCCAGCTCACGCGCGACGGCAACGGTCGATGGCCTCGGCGGAATGTCTGACAGCAACGTGACCGAGCCAAGACGCCCTGCCAGACCTGCGACAGCCAATGCCATCGAGGTCTGGTCACGTGGAACAACCACAACGGTCTCTGCGTCCCCGCCGCGGCGGTGCCAGGCCAACGCAAGTTGTTCAGTCGTCGCAACTCGATCCGGGCCGGCCAGGCGGGTGTCCGGGACCTCCGTCAGACGTTGCTCTTGTGTGGTTGCGGGTACGGGCCCGACCGTGACAGCCAAGAGCAACGCCACCACCCCGGCGACGACGGCACGGCGGGGCGGCGTGGACATTCGGGCAGCGTAGACCACCTTCCTCGGGGGCTGGTCCAACAGACCCAGATGGCGGTGTGCCTGCACGCTCGACGCAAAGGACAATGGCGGCCCATGCTCGTCGTTTTGTCCTTGTTCGCCGCCGCTGCCGCCGGCGGTCTGGCAGCCCTGACCATCGCACCCCCTGTCGGCATCGCCGTGGCGATCGTGGCGATCGGCGCCGGCATTGCCGCTCAAGCCACCGATGGACCGCCGCGGCAAGCCATCGGACTGACACTGTTGGCCACCGTTGTGTTGGCCGGCAGCTACCTGGCCATCACAGCAATCGACCTGGTCCAGACGGTGACCCGAACTGAGGGTTCGGTGCCGACGGCCGAACCCGCATCATTGGACGCGGCAACCGCAAAGATTGAGGGGATTGACGGCCCTGGGGCCTTCCGCCTGGAGCTGACCGAGCCCGAACTACAGGCGGTCATTCAAGAGGGAATCGCCCGCAACCCGGACCTGCCGATCAGCAGGTTGGACCTCGACCTGCGGGAGGCCACGCAAGATGTCGCCTATGAGGCATCGTTCAAGGCGACCCCGATCACTGCGCAGGGGACGGCGGAGGTCGTGCTGGATGCGGGTGGCATCAGCCTAGAGCTGGGGACCCTGGACTTCGGCCCCGTAGCGGTACCCGGTGTGGCCGGCGACGCGATCCAGTCGGTGCTGGGCGGCATGACCGACCTGAACGCGGCGTTGGAGTCACAGGGCACCGTGGTGCAGGACATCTGGGTTGCCGAAGACCGCCTGGTCGTCATCGGCACACGCGCCGGTGAACCGTTGACCGGCGGCCAGTTGCTGGCTGCGATTCGCGAACAGGCCGCCGGAGGAACCGAGCAGGTGGCGACCCCTGCCGAGGTGGTGGGACCTGGCACGATCAACGCTCGTGAGGCACCAGGGCAGCCGTTGGTTTTGGCACTGGGTGACTCTCTGGCCGCGGGTGTCGGGGTCGATGAATTGCGGGATGGGTACGTCTCCCGCTTCCACCATGCCGTGAGCCAGGCTGACGGCGTCGACTACGGTCTGCAGAACCTGGGGGTCAGCGGTGAGACCTCGGCGTCGATGTTGTCGAGTGGCCAACTGGATCGCGCCGAACAGATACTTCTCTCGCAGAGCGCTGGGTACATCACCGTCGACATCGGGGCCAACGATCTGTTCGGGCACCTGCAGTCGGCTGACTGCGGCGGTGATCTGACAGCCCCCGCGTGTCAGGATCGCGTCAATCGCACGCTGGACGCCTATCGCGTCAACGTGACGGCGATGCTGGACCGTCTCACACGAGTCTCAGGGGAGGCTCAGGTCATCTTGCTCCAGATCTACAACCCCTTCAGCCTGGGATTGGGCGCCACCGAGCAGGGACAGCAGTCCTCTGCGGTGGTTGCTCGGCTGAACTCGGTGGCGGCCGAGGTGGCCGCTGCGCACGGTGTGGCCGTCGCTGACGGATTCACGCCTCTGCAGCAGACCACGGCCGTGACGACCCACATGTTGGATGCAGATCCAGACATCCACCCCAACGCGCTCGGCCATGACCTCTTGGCCGCGGCGCTGGTGGCTGCCGTCACTCAGTAGCGGCCCGCCGGATCTGACGGGCGTCTCAACCCCTCAACTTCTTGTACTCGCCCTTGGCAATTGACATCTTGTGAACCTCATCGGGCCCATCGGCCAACCGCAGACTGCGTGAGCCCGCGTAGGCACGCGCCAAAAATGTGTCCTGGGACACGCCCGCTCCGCCGTGTGCCTGAATGGCCCGATCAATCACGCGACACGCCATGGACGGGGCGATCACCTTGATCGCAGCAATCTCGGTTTTGGCGGCCTTGTTGCCGACGGTGTCCATCATCCATGCCGCCTTGAGCGTCAAGAGTCGGGCCTGCTCGATCTCACAACGTGATTCGGCGATCCAGTTCTGCACGACTCCCTGTTCCGCGATGGGTTTGCCGAAGGCCTCGCGATCCATGACGCGCTTCACCATCGACCCCAGCGCCCGCTCGGCCACCCCGACCAGACGCATGCAGTGGTGGATCCGGCCCGGTCCCAGCCGGCCCTGCGCGATTCGGAACCCATCCCCCTCCTCTTGCAACAGATTCTCCGCGGGCACACGGACGTCATCAAACGACATCTCCATGTGGCCTTCCGGATCGACGTAGCCGAACACGGTCAGGTTGCGTTCCACGGTCACGCCGGGGGCGTCCAACGGCACGATGATCATCGACTGCTGGTGATACGGGTCGGCCTCAGGGTCGGTCACCCCCATGAAAATGGACACTTCACAGTTGTGTCGCCCCGCGTTCGAGGTCCACCATTTCCGCCCGTTCAGGACGTACTCATCACCATCTCGGACGATTCGCGACTGGATGTTGCGTGCGTCGGATGACGCGACAGCGGGTTCTGTCATCGAGAAGCAGGACCGGATCGTGCCTTCCAGCAGTGGCATGAGCCACCGTTGCTGCTGATCTGACGTGCCGTACTTGACCAGCACTTCCATGTTCCCGGTGTCAGGGGCATTGCAGTTGAAGACCTCAGGAGCCCAGGGCACACGCCCCATCAGTTCAGCGAGGGGGGCGTATTCCAAGTTCGTCAGCCCCGCCCCATAGTCACTATCGGGCAAGAAGAGGTTCCACAGTCCCTGTTCCCTGGCCTTGGCCTTCAACTCCTCCATCACCTTGGGGTGGTGATGGGGATCCCCGCTTTGCCGTATCTGCTGGTAGAACACCTCTTCGTTGGGAAAGATGTGGTCGTCCATGAAGGTCGAGACCTTTTCGGACAACGAACGGACGCGGTCATTGGGGGCAAAGTCCATCGGGTGCTCTCCTACGACCTGAAACGCAGGCCGTTGCGATCGCGATCATCTGGGACTGGGCAGGGTACCGCAGCCGCCCGTGGGTCAGTTACCGCCCCGCCGTTTGGCGTGCGGTTGCAACCTGGTGACAGTGCCGTGAACGGTGATCGCCTCCAACTCGGCAATTGCCCGAGGGATCTCGCTGGCGGGAAGTGGATGCTCGAAGTGATAGCCCTGACCGATGTCACAGCCCAACTCTTGCAAGATGTCACGGGCGGCGGGCGTTTCGATGCCTTCGGCCACGACCCGCAACCCCAGCTCCCGGGCCATGGTGACCATCGCAGCGCAGAGGGCTTGGTCCACGCGATCGTGCTCGATGTGTTGGATGAACGTCCGGTCGATCTTCAATTCGTTGACTTGGAGGGTCTTCAGATGGGCCAAGGATGAATAGCCGGTGCCGAAGTCATCGACGGACAACTGGATACCCGCCGCGTTGAAGATCGCGAGGGCACCGTTGCTGCCCTCGTGCTCATACAGCAGTTGTGATTCGGTGATCTCCATGATGACCGAGCGGGGGGGAAGGTCATGGGACTCGATGATCCGAACAATGTCCCACGAGATGTCTTTGTCAACGACCGCGGCGTTCGACAGATTGATCGCGACCGAGATGTCCAGGCCCCGTGCTCGCCACGCGGCGGCCTGCGCGACGGCAGTTTCTGTTGCCCACATCGTCAGCGGTTTGATCAACCCTGTCCGTTCCGCAATGTCGATGAATTCGTCAGGGCTGATGAACCCCCGTTCGGTGTGCGGCCACCGGGCCAACGCTTCCACGCCGACCACTCGCCCCGTAGCAAGGTCGACCTGGGGCTGAAAGGCCAGCCGCAGGTTGTCTCCATCGATGGCAGCCCGCAGTTCGCTGGCAAGTTCCAGGCGACGCGTGGTTTCCCGATCCCGCTCGATCTGGAACCATCCAAACGACCGATGTGAATCCTGGGCCGAGATCAGAGCGAGGTCGCCGGCCCGCAGAAGCTCCGCCATGTCTGTGCCGTGCTGGGGGGCCAAGGCGACGCCGACCCGGACCCCGACGTCGATGACCAACCCTCCACGTCGCACAGGTCCGGAGGCGGTGTTCACCAACCGCCTGGCCCACTCCTCGGCGTCTGCACGATCGCACGGTCGATCCACCCTGACCGCAAAGTGGGCCGGGCCGATTCGTGCGACAGTCGCCCCGGACTCCTGACCTTCCGATTGCAACCGACTTGCGACGCGAACCGCAATTGACTCTGACACCTCGTGTCCAAAACTGGTGCCGAAGGCAGGCATGTCGCGGATCCCGACCACGAACACCGCGCCCCGTGGCAGACGGGGACGGTCGTCCAGCAGGCCATTGCGATTCGGTAGACCTGTGGCCGCGTCCCGCAAGGCCATCCGTTGGCGCCGCACTGCCTCGGACTGGACCTGGGAGAGAAGATGAGAACTGGCCAACGCAGTCCCCGCATGACCTGCCAGGGCCACGACCTGTTGCACGTCACCTGCGTCAAAGTGTTCCGTGCTGCCGGCCCTGTCGGTCAGCATCAAGACCCCCCGAAGCTCGGCATTGGTGAAACCGCCGATCAGCACCTGGTCAAAATCATCCGGGAACAGGGGACGGACGGGCCGTTCGATAGGGCTCTGCGCATCGATCAGCCTGCCGGTTTCAGCCATATCCCAAAGAGCCACGGCCGAGGCCTGCGAAACATCTTCTCCGACCAGTGTCCCGTTTTCCTGCTGCCACACGGTGGCACTTGAGGTCCCCACCAGCAATAACTCGGCCTTGGAGGCACCGCTCACGGACTTCGACCGCTCCAGCACCTGGTGCAGAACAGACTCGGTCGTGCTTGTCTTCGACAGCCCACTGATGAACTCGTACAGCCGTTGGACAGCTCCGTATCGCTTGCTCATCTCGTGCCGTTGA
>JBBSNE010000201.1:0-5562 GCA_038232815.1 Euzebyales bacterium
AGGCGGCCATGAAGTCCCCGGACTCGGGTGCCTTGTCCTGCGGCGGGCAGGGGGAGTGGTCGCTGACGACCGCATCGATCGTCCCGTCCGCCAGGAACTCCCACAGGCGGTCGGCGTTGGCGCGACCGCGGATCGGTGGGGCGCACTTGTGATCGGTGGCGCCGTCGGGGATGTCCTCGGCATGCAACGTCAGGTAGTGCGGGCAGGTCTCGGCGGTGATGGGCAACCCCTCGGCCTTGGCGTCGGCAACCAACTCGCCGGCCTCGGCAGCGGACAGGTGCAGCACGTGGACCCGGCCACCGGTGTCACGGCAGGCCTGTACCAGGGCCTGGACCGCGGCCACCTCCGCCTGTGCGGGCCGGCTGTCAAGCCACGTCGAATACCGGCGCGGGTCACGGCCGGCCACCTGCGCGGCGGCGGCAGCACACACCTCGGGGTCCTCGGCATGCACGATCAACAGCGACTCCAGGGCGGCAATGCGTGCCAGCACGTCACGGATGTCACGCGGCTGGACATGGCCGTACTCGGGCACCCCGCTGTCACACAGGAAGGCCTTGAACCCGCGGACCCCGGCCTGGTGCAACGCCTGTAGGTCATCGGCGTTGCCGGGCACCGCCCCGCCCCAGAACGCCACGTCGACGAACGTTTTGTCGGCGGCAACCGCCCGTTTGGCCTCCAGCGCCCTCACGTCGGTCGTGGGGGGCAGGCAGTTCAGCGGCATGTCCACGATTGTCGTGACCCCGCCGGCCGCGGCCGCCCGGGTGGCCGTGTCGAACCCCTCCCAATGGGTCCGGCCTGGCTCGTTGACGTGGACATGGCTGTCGACCAGGCCGGGCATCACGACCAGGTCGTCCAGTTCCTCCAGTAGTCGGGCATGGGGGAGCGGGGCACCGTCATCCAGCACCTCAACGACCACGCCCCCGTCCACGACGACGGTTGCAGGGCGTAGCCCGTCGGGGGTCACCACGCGCCGGCTGGACAGCAACAGGTCAACGGTGTCCATGGACGGCAGAACGTACCTGACGTCTCAGCCTGGATCGGTACCGATCGCTGAGTAGACCTGATCGGCGTAGGCATCGAAGCGTTGCTCGCAGGTCTTCAGATCGGTTGTCGCGTCAGTCGAGGGGGGGCTGGCCAGCAGGTCCCTGCTGCGCAGATCGCGATACCAGCGGCGAAGCCGGTCAAGGCTTTGCTCCTCCTCCTCCAACTCCGCCAGGGTGAACTTGCCGATCCGCTGTTCTTTGTCCAGTTCGGCCAGGTACTTCTGGCAGTCGGCACGGAACTCCGCCCACTCCTGCGCGCGGGTGTCGTCGTACAACTGTTGGATGTGGGCGCTGTCCGCGGCGGAGTGACCGGCGGCCACCAGTCCCAGCAGCACACCATCTCCCTGACTAGCCAACTCACGTAGCCGCTGCAGGAGGGGCTCCACGGCCGGCAGGTTCGGGACCGCCCAGGTGCCCTGCCCCAAGGGCACCGCCCCAGAGCGGCGCAGCTCTCGCCACAGCGCCATGCGATGCCGGGCAGGCTCGGTTGGCATACGTGCCAACAAGATCAGCCATGCCTGTGGGTCTTTGCCACTTGTTTCCATGCGCTCCTCCGGTGTTGTGTTACAAATGCTACATGACAACATGTTGGCTACGTTCATGATGCGCTGGCTGCTTATCGGTCTTGCGCTGTACCTGTGCAGCTGGGTGGTCATGATCGTGGCCGCCAAGCGCCTGCCCCCGGGGCTGTTGCGGGACGTCGCGGAGTTCCTGCCAGCCTGTGTCACGGCCGCCCGGCGGCTTCGCGCGTCCCCCGATGTGCCCCGGAAGGCCAAGATTGCGTTGCTGATCGCGGTGCTGTGGGTCATCTCCCCGATCGACCTGCTGCCAGAGTTCCTGCCGGTGATCGGGCCGCTTGACGATGTCATCGCGGTGGTTTTGTTGCTGCGCTATGCGGCGAGGTCCATTCCTCGACCGGTCCTATTGGCGGCCTGGCCAGCCGACCCACGGTTGTTGGAACGGGTGCTGGACGGGCGGCGGGGGTCACCACTGGACGGGCAGGTCGGCGGGGCAGGATGAGCGGCCTGCTCGAGGGGGTTCTGGGGCTGGCGAGCCCGTGGGGCTACGTGATCGTCGCAGCCCTGGCCGGCTTGGAGGCGGCGGCCTTCGTCGGGCTTGTCATCCCCGGTGAGACCGCCATGCTGCTGGGCGGCGTTCTTGCCTTCACCGGACGGGCCGATCTGGTGATCATGATGATCTGCGCGGCAGCGGGGGCAATCATCGGTGATTCGGTCGGGTACGAACTTGGCCGGCGCTTCGGGGACTCGCTCCAGCACAGCCGGGTGGGCCGCTGGCTGGGCGAACGCCGCTGGGAACGGGCCGAGGAGTACGTTCGCATCCGAGGCGGTCGGGCGATCCTTCTGGGCCGTTTCGTCGGCGTGCTGCGTGCAATGGTCCCGTTCGTGGCCGGAGCCAGCCAGATGCCCTACCGGACCTTCCTGCCCTACAACGCCCTGGGCGCGGTGATCTGGGCCCCCGGGTTCGTCTACCTGGGCTACCTGGCCGGGAACTCGTATCAACAGGTAGCGCAGGCCGCAGGGCGTGCGGGTTGGTTCATCCTTCTCGGGTTGGTCGTGACCGGGTCGGTCGTGCTGGTCGCACGGTGGGTGATCCGCCATCCGGACCGGGTGTTGGCGCCCGTCAGATGGCTGCGCGAACGACCCACAGTGGCTCGGCTGGAGCGGCGCTACGCCGACCAGTTGGAGTTCCTGGCCCGACGGTTTGATCCGGCGGCTCCGCTGGGCCTGACGGTGACCGCAGGCGTGGTGATCCTAGGTCTGCTGGCGTTTACCTTCGCCGGTGTCACCGAAGACGTGGTGGCAGGCAACGAGTTGGTCCGTGTCGACGGCCCCGTCTTGGGGTTCCTGATCGACCATCGCGAGCCCTGGCTGACTGGCATCATGCGGGTCGTCACTGATTTTGGCAGCGTCATGGTTCTGGTGCCGACGCTAACCGTACTGGCGATACTCGCCTGGCGTCGGTATGAATCATGGTGGCCGGCCGAATTCCTGGCGTTCTGCCTGGGCGGGGCGGCGGCGTCAAGCGCGGTGATCAAGCTGGTCATCGCACGGCCGCGACCCACGTCCGCCGCATTGGTAGAGGCGCTTGGCTACGCCTTTCCATCAGGCCACAGTGCGGGGGCGGCGGCGGGGTGGTTGGCCGCGGCCCTGGTGGCGGGATCGTTCAGCCGCAGCTTCAGACTGCGGGTCAACCTGATGGCTGCGGCCATTTTGGTCGTGGTCCTGGTTGGCGTATCCCGGGTCTACCTGGGCGTGCACACCGCGACCGACGTGATGGCCGGTTGGGCCCTGGGCGCGTCCTGGGTGGCGCTGGGCCTGCTGTTGTCCCACCTGGTAGGGCTGCGACACCCACCACGTGTGCATGGGTCGCAGCGACCGCCACTACTGACCCCAACCGATCAAAACCGACCAGATGCCTTGGGCATGAGCAACCACAACACGACGTAGGCGATCTCGCCCGCCCCGACCAGGCCGAAGATGACGAAGCCCAATCGGACCAGCGAGGTTGGCAGGCCGAATCGTCGGGCAAGACCGGCACAGACGCCGGCTATCATCCCTCCGTCACCACGTGGTATCCGTGCCAATGTGCCGTCCATTACGCGCTCCTCAAGATTGTGTGGTCTGCGTGCGTACCACAGACCCTGCCCGGCATCCAACCCTCGGACGCATGTCGACTGACGTCGCGTATCCGGGCAGGATCCGCACATGGACTCCACCACGATCACCATCGACACCGGTAGCCGCTTCGCGCTGTCGGATCTGACCTCTCACGTCATGACGTTTCTTGCCGACATCGACGCGCAGGACGGTCTGCTACACGTCTTCGTCCCCCATGCCACGGCTGGCGTGACGATCATGGAGTTGGAACCGGGGACCATCGCCGACACTCCGCAGACGGTAGAGGAGTTGTTGCCCCGCGATGGTCGCTATGCCCACGCGCACGGCTCCCCCGGCCACGGCGCCGATCATGTCCTGCCGTTGCTCGTCTCACCGTCGATCTCGGTGCCGGTGGTCGACGGCCAGGCGATGCTTGGCACCTGGCAATCGGTCGCCCTGGTCGACCCCAACGTCGACAACCCGAGCCGCACGGTCCGGCTGTCGTTCCTCAGTGGATAGCTGGTGGCGTGATGGGGACGCGGGCGGGGATTGGTCTGACCTCTACCTTGCGTTCGGCAAGCAGCTTTTGCGCCAGCACGGTGTCCAACGAAGCGACGGTCGTGGACATACCTGCTGGCGCGCGCGTATGCAGCCCGGCCCTTCCGAATAAGGCACGCCCCGCCAGGGTCTGGGTCACGTCGCCCCGCAACCGGTGACGCAGTGCCCGCCATCCCGACTTCCACAGCGCTGCTCCCCAGCGCCTGGAGATGGCGTACTCCAGCGTTGAGTGGATCTCCGCGTTCAACCCGTATCCGGTTGCCTGGCGGGATGTCAGATCCGCCGTCGCCGGTGTCCTACGCACCGACACAACGGCATGGAACAACTCGCCAAGCCGTTCGGTCGGGACCACCTTCAGGGGAGCGCACAACAACTTCTCAACCAGTGCACCCTCCAACGAATCCTCTGCCAGATAACAGGTCCCCAGAGGGGTCACCAGATCGAATCGTCCACCGCTTTGATCCTGTGGATCGTCGACGCTGGCGAACCACCAGGCGCCGGGCGACTCCGACAGCCGGTGCAGCTGATCGACCGTCTTTGCGGCGGGGAATCCGTCTGGCACGGCTGCGGGTTCTCGCAGTCCCGTGTGGGCCACTGTCAGCCAGACCCAGTCAATGCCCCGTCTTGGACAGCCGCCCGTTCTTGCACACCGAGGGACACGGCAATGTCGCCGGCGAGTTCCAAAACCTGCGAGACGTGGCCGGCTCGCAGCATCCTGACAGCCGTCATGCCCCCGATCCGGGCGTCGGACGTCATAAGCCAAGTGGCGATGGTCCATCCCGTGGTGGGCCGATCCGGCGTGAAGCCAGCCACCGCAAGCACCGCGGGCAGATGACGCAAGACGCCTGAATCGAATTGCCAGACCGGGTAGACCATGCGCGCGCGGCTGGTCCCGTCCACGGCAAGGCGCAAACCCAGCAGGCGACGCTCGCTCACCCGCTGCGAGACCGCCTGTTTGGTGACACCGCCCAGTGCTGCCTGGGCGCCGGGTGTGTCGTAGAACGGGCCAATTTCATCGGCCCACGCCCGACCGGCCGAGGTGAAGATCGCAGCCCGCCGGCCGGCGTCTTCAGGGTCAAGATACGGGGTGCCGTGCCGCTTCAACTGCTGCCGAAGCTGCTGCTCGTATGCCCGGGCTGAACGAGCCGCATAGTCAGTCGTCGCCGTCGGCGTGCTCATGGTGCCACCGTAGCTGGTCAAGAAAGTCAAGTAGAGGCTGTCAAGAACGTCGTCATCACACAACGATGTCTATGCTGCGCTGATGCACGGAATGCAGGAGGAAACCCGCTGAGCATCGCCCGACCCACATCTCTGTCTGAGGCCATGGAGACGCTGGCCGACCG
>JBBSNE010000202.1:0-5529 GCA_038232815.1 Euzebyales bacterium
CATGACCCCTGCCTTCAATCCGGTTGCCTACATTCCCGTGCCGCCGTTCAGCGGATTCGATCTGGGGTTCACCGAAGTGCGGGTCTACGGGATCTTGATCGCCACAGCGGTCTTGGTGGCGGCGACATGGACGCGCAAGCGTTATGTGTCCTATGGCGGCGATGGTGAGCTGGCGGATCGGGTGACGATCTGGGCGGTCGTCATCGCCTTCGTGGGGGCTCGTCTGGCCTACATCGCGCCCCGGACCGGCCGGTTCGTCGATGACCCCTTGGCGGTCTTTCAGATCTGGGAGGGCGGCATCGCCCTGTTCGGCGGGTTGACCTTCGGTCTGTTGACCCTGGTTGTCCTGGTGCGCCGTTGGGGGGGAAACTTCCCGGCCTTCATGGATGGGTTGGCCCCCGCACTGCCGTTGGCCCAGGCGATCGGTCGGTGGGGCAACTACTTCAACCAAGAGCTCTACGGTCGTCCGACCGACGTGCCGTGGGCCGTGGCCATCGAACCCCAGAACCGGGTCGCCCCCTATGAAGCGTTCTCGACGTTTCACCCCACGTTTTTGTATGAATCCCTTGCCAACCTGGTCTTGGTTGCGGTCATTCTGCGCCTGGAGCGAACCGGGCGGATGAAGCGCGGGTCGTTGATCATGGTGTATGCCATCGGCTACGGAATCATCCGTTTCCTGCTGGAACTGCTGCGGACCGACACCACCTTCCGCGTGTTGGGGTTGTCCCGCAATGCGTGGGTCTCGGTCGTGTTCGTGTTGGTCGGCGCGGTGCTGCTGCGCTGGTGGCAACGTCGGCCGACCGTGTCCGACGTGGGTCTGCGAGGCGTTGCAGACCCCACAGAAGTTCCTTTGGAATCAGACGTCCTCGTCGGGGCGTCTGACCCGAAGGACGACGACGGCCGCGATGGCCGCCAGGGCCAACGCCCCGAGGAGAGCGACGACGGCGGGGGAGAGCCCGTCATCGACTGAGATCGGTGATTCGCTGGCTGGCGAGGGGGAAACGGTCCCACCCAAGGGGCTTGCCCCGGTTGTCGTCGATGGTTGCGCCGTCGTTGCCCCCGGCCTCGATGGCTGGGCGTCGGTTGCCACCGGCGTCGATGGCTCGGTGTCCGTTGCCTCGGGCGGCGTGGCCGTGGGTTCGGGATCGCTGGGCGTCGGTGCCGGGGGGGACGGGGCCTCAGGTTCGGTCTGACCTGGGGACGTTGCGGGCAGTGGGGTCAGCACGCTCTGTGGCGGGTCCAACAAAAACGTGACCGATTCCTCCTGTCGTACACCGTCGGCGGCCACGACGGCGAACCGGACCTCGTGCTCGCCTACATTGACGGCAAGGTTCAACGGGATGGTCACGATGGTCCCGTTCACGGTGGGCGGGGCCGCCACCAGGTCGTCACCCACGGGATCGATCACCTCTACCTCGACCTGGCTGTCGGGCGGGAACTCGCTGGTGAAGGTCAACACCACCTCGCTGGGCGGATCGGGGACCGCTTCGCCATCCGCCGGGGTCGACTCGGCCAACGTTGTTTGGGCGGCCACCGGGGCTCCCCAGGCTGACAGCATGACCAGGATCAACGGCAGGAGCACGAAGCTGGGTCGGTGCATGTCTCAACCCTATGTCCGATTCGTCCACCGGCTCAGTGACCGCGCGCAACCCAATCGTCATAGGCGGGGCGTTCGTCGCCGATGGAGGTCTGGTCACCGTGACCGGGCAACACCCGGGTGTCATCGGGCAGGTCGAATAGCCGGCCCCGGATGGATTTCAGAATCGTCTGAAAATCCGAATACGATCGCCCGGTGGCGCCAGGCCCGCCGTTGAACAGGGTGTCGCCGCTGAACAGCACCCCGAGGGAGGGAACGTGCAGGCAGACCGCACCCGGGGCATGCCCGGGCGTGTGGGTCACGGAGACCGTTTCTCCGCCGACCTCCAACCTCTGCCGGTCTGTCAGGTCACCGTCGGGTTGCAGGTCGGGATGGGTCATGTCCCACAGCACCCGGTCGTCAGGATGCAGCAGGATGGGTGCGCCGGTGCGGTCCGCAAGCTCGGGTGCCACGTCCACGTGATCGTCGTGGGCGTGGGTACAGACGATCGCCACCAGCGTTCGATCCGCGACGAGTTCCACGATTGTGTCCGCGTCGTGCGGCGCGTCGACGACGATGCACTCCTCATCGTCTCCGAGCACCCAGACATTGTTGTCCACGTCGAAGGTCTGGCCATCCAACGAAAATGTTCCCGAGGTCACGGCATGGTCGATGCGCAGGCTCACAGGACCACGACCGAACGAAGCACCTCACCGGCATGCATCTTCTCAAACGCTTCCTCCACCTGGTCGATCCCGATCCTTTCGGTCACGAAGGCATCCAATGGAAAGCGGTCCTGAAGGTGCAGGTCGATCAGCATCGGGAAGTCCCGCTGTGGCAGACAATCGCCATACCACGACGACTTCACCGCCCCGCCATGACTGAAGATGTCGATCAGCGGTAACTCAAGGGTCATCTCGGGGGTCGGTACGCCCACCAAGACGACCGTTCCGGCCAGGTCGCGTGCATAGAACGCCTGCTTGAACGTGGTCGGGGTTCCCACGGCGTCGACGACCACATCAGCCCCGAATCCGCCGGTCAACTCCTTGACCGTTTCGACGGTGTCGCTCGTCGCAGCGTTGACGGTGTGGGTGGCGCCCATCTGCGTGGCCCACTTCAGTTTCGTCGGATCGGTGTCGACTGCGATGATCGGCGACGCGCCGACCAGTGCGGCCCCGGCGATTGCGCCGTCGCCCACCCCGCCGCAGCCGATGACGGCGATGGAGCGGCCCCGGGTGATCCCCCCGGTGTTGACTGCGGCCCCGAACCCTGCCATGACGCCACATCCCAACAGGCCCGCAGCCGCCGGGTCGGCCGCCGGGTCCACCTTGGTGCACTGCCCGGCGTGGACCAGCGTCTTGTCCGCAAACGCCCCGATGCCCAGTGCGGGGGTCAGGGGTGTTCCGTCCTCCAAGGTCATGGCCTGCGCCGCATTGTGGGTGTTGAAGCACAGATGTTGATCACCGCGTTTGCAGGCACGGCATTGCCCACACACCGCGCGCCAGTTCAACACCACGAAATCCCCGGGTTCGATGTCGGTCACGCCCTCACCCACGGTTTCGACGATCCCGGCGGCTTCATGGCCCAGCAAGAACGGGAACTCGTCGTTGATCCCCCCCTCCCGATAATGCAGATCGGTGTGACAGACCCCGCAGGCCTGCACCTTGACGACCGCTTCGCCCGGTCCCGGATCCGGTATCACAACGGTTTCCAGGCTGACCGGTTTGCCAGCCGCAGTGGCGACGACTCCCTTGACCTTCTCCAACTCAGCGTCCCTTCTTCAGGCGGCGCTGACCGCCGAAACGTTTGTCCAGTTGATCGCCGACAACGTAGCGGGCCACCAACCTGCCGATCCCAGCACCCACACCGATCACCGCGGTCCACATCAGGGCCTGACGCCAGTCAGACTCTGGCGTGCCAGGGTCGACCGGAGGTTCCATGCCCTTGCGGGACATGTAGAACTTCTTGATCAGACGACGGACCGCGACCGCCCCCAGCAGTCCGGCGACGGTTGGGATCTGTTGTTTGACAAAACCGCTGTCAGTGTCCATGCCCGATGATCTACCACGGTTGAACGGATCTCACCCCATTTGCGGAGCAATATCGCTGCCACTGACACACTGGTGTGGACCAAGCCCATGAGTTGGGTCGGCCAGGAGCAGATGACGGAGTGAACATGACCAGCCAGAACCAGCCCACCCGGACACTTCCCATCCGTCCACGCCGCAACCGGCACAGTAGCGGCATTCGCGCATTGGTCCGCGAGACGACGTTGTCGCCCGACGACTTACTGCTGCCGGTCTTTTTCCACGCAGACGACGGGGATGTGCCACTGCTATCGATGCCCGGTACCACCCGCTGGAGCATCCAGGGATTGGTCGACCAGGTGAAGCGTGCCACTGCCCTGGGCGTGCGCGGTGTGGTGTTGTTCCCCAAGATCGAGGACTCGCTCAAATCCTCAGACGGGGCGGAGTGCGCCAACCCGGGCGGTCTGGTTCCACAGGCCATCACGGCCATCAAAGACGCGCATCCCGACGTCTTGGTGGTGACCGATGTGGCCCTGGACCCGTACTCAAGTGACGGCCACGACGGCATTCTGGGCCCCGACGGCCGGGTGATGAACGACCCGACGGTGGACATGCTGACCCGGCAGGCCTTGTGCCACGCCACCGCCGGCGCCGACATCATCGCCCCGAGCGACATGATGGACGGTCGGGTCGGGGCCATCAGGGATGGCCTTGACGACGACGGGTTCCAGACGACCGCCATCATGGCTTACACGGCCAAGTACGCCTCAGCCTTCTACGGCCCCTTTCGGGGGGCGCTGGACTCCGCCCCCAAAGACGGGGACAAGAAGGGCTATCAGATGGATCCCGGCAACACGCGGGAGGCGGTGCGGGAGTATCAGCTGGACGTGGCCGAGGGTGCCGACGCGGTCATGGTCAAACCAGCGGGGCCCTACCTGGACGTGGTCCGTCGACTGGCTGAGATCAGCGTCGTGCCGGTGGCGGCCTACCAGGTGTCGGGGGAGTACCTGATGATCAAGGCCGCGGCCGCCGGAGGATGGTTGGATGAGGACGCGGTAGTGCTTGAGACCTTGATGGGCATCAAACGGGCAGGGGCAGACATCATCTTGACCTATTTCGCGATGCAGATGGCCGAGCAGTTGCAGTGATCTCGCTGGGGGGCCTGATGGCTGCAGGCAGCATTCACTCGGCCTATCAACCCATCATCGATCTGGCCAGCGGCGCGCCGGTCGCCTACGAGGCGTTGCTGCGTGGTCCCCCCGGTTCCGACGCGGAATTTCCGGCACGTTTGTTCGAGTTGGCAGAAGCACAAGGTCTACAAGAAGAACTTGAGTGGGCGGGCCTGGAGCATGGGGTCACCGGCGCTCTGCGGGCTGGCATGGACCGTCATACCACCCTGTTTGTCAACGTCGAGGGCAGTGCGCGGGGCGTCCACGCAGCGCCGCGCAGATGGCGTTGCTGGCGACCGCCGGAGAACACCTGCGCGTGGTCTTTGAAGTCACCGAACGAGATCTGTTGGCCCGGCCGCGGGATCTGTTGCTGGCGACCGATGAACTTCAGGAGCGTGGGTGGGGTTTGGCCATCGGTGACGTGGGTCTGCATCATCCCGAAGGGGTGGCCGCCATGTCGTTGGTCAGACCCGATGTGGTGAAACTGGACATGGCACTGCTGGACGGGCCGCCCACGCCGCGGCAAGCCTTGATCGGGCTGGCTGTCCAGTCGTGGTCATCTCTCCGCACTATGCCGCGGCGTTGGTCGGCCGCGACCTCGGGGACGACCCGGCGGCCGACATGGACAGACGCTTTGAGTTCGCGGTCACGCACAACCGGTCGTTGGTGGCCCAGATGGGCACCTCGTTGCTGGCACGGATCGACGGCGGCCGATCGTCTGTGGACCATCATGCATTCCACAACCAGCCCTTGGCCG
>JBBSNE010000203.1:0-5503 GCA_038232815.1 Euzebyales bacterium
AGGCTCACGCTGATGTATGCGACCTCCACCACGGTTCGGGTGGGGTCATCTGGCGTCGTTCGAGCTCTGGAAAGGGCGAAGGCCCGGGCGCCAAGCTAGAAGCGGCATGACCACCGACGAGCGGGGCCTGCCATAGCTAGTACGGCGTCTGATCCGGACCTTCTGCAGGCCATCCTGTCAGACCACAGCCGGGTTGTGAAGTCTCAGCTGCTACTCCTTGATCGGCCAGGCGGTCGGGTCGTATGCCTTTTGGTCGCGGACCATAGCGAAGGCGATCTTGTTCGCCCGCCGCCCGAGCGCGCAGGTGATGATCCCGCCGGGCTTGCCCCGGTCGCGCAGCGATTGGGCGTAGCGACGGGCGGCGGGGTCTTGGTGCCACAGCCCCACGCCGAGGTCGAGCACGGCTTGGCGGAGCGTCACGCTGCCCTCGCGGGTGATCTTGCCGTCGTGGCGGGTCCCGGCGGACTCATACTGCATCGGTGTGAGCCCCGAGGCCCGGTAGACCTGCCGGTGCGAGGGCCACCGGGCCGGGTCGCCGACCCCGGCGGCGTAGGCGCCCACACGGGCATCGCCCCACCCCGGCCCTGTGCGCATGACCGCGTAAGGGGTCGCGCCGATCAGCCGGCCGATCTGTCCGGTCGCCTGGCCGATCTGGCCGTCAAGGTCGGCCAGCAAGACCAGGTCCGCGGCGGCGACCTGCCGGGCAACCTCAGCGGTCGCGGTCGGCAGCGCCTGACGGGCCGCCTCCACCAGTCGCTCCGCCATCGTGGCGGTGACGCGGACGTCGCGCTTCGCGGCGTAGCTGCGGAAACGGGACACCCCGAGGGCTGCGAGCCGGGCCGGGTCGGCAAAGTCGGTGGCGACCAACCGGCCGACCTTGGTGCCCAGGACGCTGGACAGCACCGACCCCAAGCCCGGGAAGGCCCGGTCGATCTGGCCGGTCAGCTGGTTTTTCAATCCCGATCGGACCAGCACCCGGCGGCGTCGGTGCGCGACCCATTCGGTCAGCGCGATCAGCGCCTCGCCCGGCTTCGCGACCGCATAGCCCTTGCCGGCGCGGAGCAGGTCGGCGATCGCTTCAACGTCGTGTCGGTCTTGCGGCGTGCGGTGCCGTTGACGCGGCGTTGGGCGGTCACCCAGGCCGGGTTGAGTTCGACCAGCTCCCACCGTTCGGGCAGCACGCCGGCGGCGATCACGGGCTGGTGGTAGTGGCCGCATGCCTCGACACCGACCCGCACGACGACGGGATCCACGGGCAGCGCTTCGTCGATCTTGGCGACCATCTGCGCGATCCCGGTCCGGGTCATCGCGAACGGGATCGGGCGGCACAACTTGGTCCCGGTGAAGTCCTCGACTCCGACCAGTCCTTCGTGCTTGCCAACATCGATGGGGAGCACCACGCAGCGGGTCAGATCGACCCCGGGCGTGCGAGCGGTTACAACTTGCTGGGTGTTCATGGGCATGATCACGTCCACCTCCGGTGGATGTCATGAGGACCGGCGCGCTAACGCCTGACCTCGGTTCCTGTATTACGAGGTCCCTTGTGACACCTCCGGAGGTCAAACCCGCGCAACCTCTACCGCGGGCTTGTAGAAGTCATATCAGCTGGTCCACCACCGTGGCCGTTGCTGGCGGTTGGGCGGTACCATCAACCCCATGTCGCGCCGCCAAATGAGCATGGAGGACGTGCTCTCGGCCATCGAGGAGCTTGAGAGTCGCTATGGCGTGCCGTCTGAGCGGCGGCTCGAAGCCATCGAAGGTGAGCCCTGCGCCAGCGAAGATCTCATGCTGTGGAACGAGTTGGTGTGGGTGCGGGATCGAGCGTCAGCCCGGCCGGCGTAGTTGTTGCTTCCCGGACCACCTCGTCGGTCCTGACGAGATCCAGAACTTTACACCTGGTTGGGTGCGCAGCCTTAGTGTGATCACGTATTTATGCCGGTCGGTAGTCTGGCTGCAACGGATGGACTAGGCATAACCCATCGATCCAGGTCGAAGCTTTTGCCGATGCCCACGGTGTAGGGAATTACGGCAAGCAGTATGGCGCTTCGCAACGCCGCTTGTTTCGGCATTAGCATTTCGTCTTCGGGCAGGTTTTGTGGCGGGTCAGGGCGCCAACCCCCCCCACAACGTGTCTACAAGCTGTGTCGCAAAAGCATCGTCATTCAGGGGGTCGGGGCTGGCGAAGGCAGCCATGACCGCCCGTTGTTGGCAGGCTCCGAGCAGCAGTGCGGCAACCGCGGCGGGGTCGGCAGCTACGGCGATACGGCCGGCCGCTTGTTCACGCGCCAGGTAAGCGGCAACGCCGGCCGTGGCGCGGTGCGGACCGGCATCCAGTTCTGCCAGCCCTGCCCGTAGCTGGGGGCTGCCCAGCGCTGCTGCGGTGATCGGCAACAGTTCGGCATAGAACGTGGCCGCGGTGCGGCACAGTTCGACCAGTGTCTCGTAGACATCGCCGGTCCCGACCTGGGCGTGCAGGGACTTCACCAGGTCGACCAGCCCCGGCAAGCGGCCGGTCATGACCTCCAGGAACAACGCCTCCTTAGAAGGGAAGTGGCGGTAGATGCTGCCCTCCGCGCAACCGGCGCGTGCCGCGATCTGCTTGGTGGTGGTCGCCGCAAGCCCGTGTTCCGCCAGGACGTCATGGGCTGCGTCGATGATCTGTTGTTTAAGGGTCACGAGGACATCCTGCCCCAGACGTCAAAAATTCGGGGTTGCGTGCGAGTGAGTACTCACTCACAATAGATACTATGACTGATCGCGTACCCAAACGGATCCTTGTGAGCGGTGCGTCTCGCGGGTTGGGCCAAGCATTGGCCGTCCATCTTGCGACACGGCACGATGTCGTGGCGGGCGCCCGAGATCCCGAGGACCTCGGGGACCTGACAGGTTGCAACCCTGTGCAACTTGACGTCACCGACCCAATCAGCGTCAAAGCTGCGACCGAGCGGGCGGGACACGTCGACGTGCTGGTCAACAACGCGGCCATCACGGTGCGAAGCCCGGTGGAGGCACTCACCGACGATGATGCAACGCGGCTGTGGCAAACCAATGTTTTGGGCCCCCTGCGCCTGGCCAGGGCTGTCTTGCCCGGTATGCGTCAGCGAGGGCACGGGACCATTGTCAACGTGTCGTCGTTCGCGGCCGTTGCCGCCCCCCCGCTGCAGGGAATGTACGCCGCAACCAAGGCCGGACTGGACCGGCTGACCGAGGCCCTGCGGTTCGAGGTCGCCCCGTTCGGGATCGCGGTTGTGACTGCAACGGTCGGACCGGTTGCCACGACACTGAACATTGATCCTCCGACCGAAGTGCACGACAGCTACGTCGGTTTGATCGATCAGGTAACGGCCAGCCAGAAGGCGTTCGCTGACAGCGGACGGCCCATGGACCCGGCCGTCGTGGCCGCGCGGCTGTCCCAGGCGGTCGGCGGCCCACACCCACCGGCGGTAGTGACCGTTGCCCCCCTTGCCATCCGGGTGCTGGGGACAACCGCGCCCCGGTTGTTGGCCCTGTTGATGGCCCGGGGAGTCGACTGGTGACCGCCCCTGTGAATCGTGGCTGGCTGGCCGTCCATATCATCGTGGCCAGTGGGCTCTTGTCTGCTGCCGTGGCGTTGCAGACACTGGTCGTCGGGACGGTGATCCCTCCTCTATTGATCGTGGCGGTTATCGCCCTGGTGGGACTGGTGCTGCTGACCATACGTCCACGTCCGGCGGCCCTGTTGATCGGCGGCACCGCGGCGTTGTTCCTGGTCGCCTCCGCGTTCAATGTCAGCGCGGTGGTCCAGAATCTGACTACGCCGGCCAATTCGGCGGAATTCCTGGCCACCGCCACCCTCCAGATCGCGAACGTTGCAGGCACGGCCGGCCTGGTCGGGGTCATCGCCGGCTGGTCGGATCGGGTCGCCAGGATGGTGCTGGCTGGCATTGGGGTCGCGGCGCTGCTGGCGGCGACGGTGGCGGTGGTCGCGGGTGGCTGATGCACCAGTCGCTCACCTGCCGCGCCGCGCCCGGCAGGGAGTCGTGGTGGTTCACGTCATAGCGTCCGTCGGATGGTTGGGCGCGGTCGGATGTCTAGTGGTGCTGACGATCACTGGGCACCTGGCTGCCGTCGTGACATTGCAAGCACACCTGATCCCTGCCCTGGCGATCATCACGTTGCTGACCGGGATGGTGCTGTCCCTGGGGACCCAGTGGGGTCTGGTCCGCCACTGGTGGGTGATGATCAAGGTTGTCCTGGCCGTGGCCGTGGTGGTGGGAGGGGTGGCCTTGACCGGACCGCACGCCGCTGGGGCGGTGACCGCCGGCGTTGCTGAGTCACCGCGAGTCATGGCCTCCTCGGCCGGCCACCTGGTCGCATTGGCCGTGGCAACCGGCCTATCGGTGATCAAACCCCGCGGCCGGCCGCCGTGGGCGAGTGGGCGCTGATCGCCGGAACAGTGTCTCCTGATTTTACGCAATTGTCGGCTGGCTGCCCTATACGGTGGGGTCGGTCGCGTATCGGTTGGTGATCATGACCTCGCCCTCCTCAGTGGAGAGGATGTTTGTGCCAACTTTCTCAAGACTCCGGCGAGGAGGGTTCGACCCACGCATCGGTAGGGAGATCCCACAGGTCGGCGACGGCAGCAACTGCGGCACGGTGGTTGGGGTCGTTGGGATTCAATGGGGTGGGCTCGCTGAACGTCACCGAAACGAAGTCAAAGACTGCCCAGCACCACTCGGTCAGGTCATGCCGCGAGCGGTATGTAATGCCGACATAGTCGGGTCGCTGGTCCCAGATGGCCAGGCCACAGTGTTGCGTGATCGCCCGTCCGAGGTCGCTGGACAACAGGATTGCCGCTTGGTCGAGGTGCGGCTGTTGGCTGTTTTCTGTGTTGCCGAGTGCATCGCGGCCCGATGGCGAGTTCAAGATTGGCTCGACGTTCTGGTCGACATCAAGGGCGGCCAGGGTGGCGGGGGCGTGCATGTTGACGAACGTGTCGCCCTCGACCTAGGCAATGGCCACCTGTCGGGTGCTCAGAAACTGCGCGACGGCGGTCGCCAGCGCGGACTGGTCACGGCCAGGGTCGTCTGGATCCTCGACGTTGTTCAGCAGCTCAGTCGCGCGGTGGTCGGGTCGCAGCCAGGCGAGCGATTCCAGCAGCGCACCATGCAGCGTGGTTGCGAGGTATCGGACCACGTAGCGATCCACGACGCCAGGTCGTGGATCGTCGTACCGGTTGGGACCAGAGTCTTCTCGTACCGGCGGAAGGGCCGTCGGGTTCCGGTGGACACGACGGAGACCCTCGCTGGGAACGGAGCGGGTGGGGAGTCGGCTCACTCTTCGATGATGAACCGCGCGGCGGCGAGGAGTGCGGAACCGGCTATGTCAGGATCATCGGTGGCCAGTACGACGAGTGGGGAGCGATCACCCAGTTGCGGGTTTGTCCCACGTAGAAAGGCCATGGCCACGGCGGGTGAGTAGGCCTCGTCCAGCGCGCGGACCACCTGGAAGAGTTCTTGGAGTC